>JBKOZA010000151.1:0-7580 GCA_046725675.1 Candidatus Methylomirabilota bacterium | reverse complement strand
TGCGTGTGAGAGTCTCGTGGGCTCGGAGATGTGTATAAGAGACAGGCCTCCAGCAGGTGCGCGGCCAGCCGCCGTGCCTTTGCGGCCACCGCCCGGGCGGCGCCGAGGGCGGCGTTGCCGGCCACGACCGCGTTGCGGCTGGCGTAGGTACCGACGCCGAATGGAATCTGGGCCGTGTCGCCGGACCGCACGTCGACGTCGTGCAACCGCAGCCCGAGCTCGTCGGCCACGATCTGGGCCAGCGCGGTGGCCGTGCCCTGACCGTGGGGAGCGGCCCCGGTGACGAGCAGCGCCTGGCCGCCCGTGTCGACGCGGAGCACCGCGCCCTCGTAGGGGCCGAGCCCGGTCAGGAGCACGAAGCAGGCGATGCCGACGCCGAGCAGGCGGCCCCGCGCGCCCTTGGCGCGCTCGGCCGCTTGCTCGGCGCGCCGCACGTCGTAGCGCGCGAGCGTCAGGACGGCGTCGAGACCGGCGGCGTAGTCGCCGCTGTCGTAGATCACCGGGATCTGGGCCGACGCGAGGCCGGCGTCCCACGGAAACTCGTCGCGGCCGATGAAATTGCGCCGGCGCAGCTCGGCCGGATCCATGTCCAGCGTCTGGGCCAGGTGGTCCATCGCGCGCTCGAGCGCGAACACGGCCTCCGGCTGGCCGGCGCCCCGGTATGCCGCCGCCGGCGCCTTGCAGGTGAGCACGCACCGCACGTGGCACGCGTAGTCGCGGATCCGGTAGGGCCCGAGCAGGCTCGCCGCGGTGATCGAGGGGCAGAGGACGCCGAGGCTGCGGGTGTAGGCGCCGAGATCCGCGCGGACGTCGGCGCGCAGGCCGACGATGGTCCCGTCCCGCCGCGCGGCCAGCTCGACGTCGTGCCGCTGCTCGCGCGCGTGGGCGGCGGTGGTCACGTGCTCGCGCCGCGTCTCGATCCACTTGACGGGAGTGCCCAGCCGCCGGGCCAGCAGCGCCAGGACGATCTCCTCAGGGTAGATCTCCTGCTTGACGCCGAACCCGCCGCCCACGTCGGGCGCGACGACGCGGATGCGATGCTCGGGCAGGCCGAGCAGATCCCGGAGCACGTCGCGCAAGGTGTGCGGCCACTGGGTCGACGACCACACGGTCAGCCGCCCGGTCCCCGGGTCGTAGTCGGCCGCGACGCCGCGCGCCTCGAGCGGCATGCCCGTGTAGCGCTGCACCTCGTAGCGGCCGCGCACCACCACCGCGGCGGTGGCGAAGACCGCGTCGACGTCGCCCACGCGCACGGTGAAGTCGGCCGCCACGTTGGCCGGCGCGCCGTCGTGCAGGCGCGGCGCGTCCGGCGCCAGCGCCGCCTCGGCGTCCGCCACCGGGGTGAGCACGTCGTAGTCCACCCGGACCGCGGTGGCGCCGTCCTCGGCCAGGTAGCGCGTCGACGCCACCACGGCGGCGAGCGGCTCGCCGACGTAGCGCACACGGTCGCGGGCCAGGGGCGGCTGGGCGCAGGGCCGCAGAGCCTCGTGCGCGACGACGGTGGGGATGGCGCCCACGTCCGGGAAGTCGGCTGCCGAGAACACCGCGGCCACGCCCGGCACCCCGGAGGCGGCGCTCGAATCGAGGCGGAACCGGGCGTGGGGATGCAGGCTGCGCACGAAGGCGACGTGGCGGACGCCGGGCAGGCGCAGGTCCTCGACGAACGTCGCCTGGCCGCGCAGCAGTCGCGGGTCCTCGAGCCGCCTGAGCGGAGCGCCGCAGAGCCTCGTCGGCACGCGGCCGATTATAATTCGCGCGATGAGGGGACGCCCGGCCTCGGCAGCGATCGCTCGCGCCGGCGACGCGCGATTCATGCGACGCGCGCTGGTGCTGGCGCGCCGCGGGATGAAGGCGGGCGACGGAGGCCCGTTCGGGGCCGTCGTCGTCCGCGGGGGCGCCATCGTGGGCGAGGGCTGGAACCGCGTCGTGGCGACGCGCGACCCCACCGCGCACGGCGAGATCGTGGCCATCCGCGCCGCCGGCCGACGACTGGCGACCTTCCGCCTGGAGGGCTGCGATCTTTACACGAGCGGCGAGCCGTGCCCGATGTGTCTCGGCGCCGCCTACTGGGCGCGGATCGACCGGATCTTCTTCGGCTTCACCGTGGCCGACGCCGCCCGCATCGGGTTCGACGACCGCGTCATCTACCGCGAGGTCGCCCGGCCGGCCGGGCGGCGGACCATCCCGGCGGTCCAGCTCCTGGCCCGCGAGGCTCGCGCGGTGGCCCGGGAGTACGCCGCCGACCCGCGCCGGGTGACGTACTGAGCTCAGTCGAGCTTGCGGTCGGCGGCGGGGGGCAGGTAGGCCCCGGTGAAGACCTGGGCGACCGTCGGCCGGGCGGACAGCTCGAACGACACCACCACCTGCTCGATCGCCCGCTGCATGCGCGCGGGGTCGATGCCCAGCAGGCCGTTGCGCCGTACCTCGTCGTTCACCATGTTGGCGGCGATGGCGAGCTGCAGCCGCTTCAGCTCGGTGGCCTCGTTCGAGAGCGGCTCGGCGGCCTTCACGTGGGCGATCGCCGCCTTCGGGTCCTTCAGGGCCGCCTTGAACCCGGTGGTGAGCGCGGCGAGGAACCGCCGCACCGTCTCCTCGTTGGCCTTGAGCCAGTCGACGCGGACGACCACCGCGTTGCCGTAGAGGTCGATCCCGTAGTCGCTGTACCTGAAGGCCACCACGTCGCTCTCGGGGACCTTGAGATTCTCGGTGAGGTTCAGAAAGCCGGTGAAGTAGAACCCCGAGATCACCTTCACGTCGCCCTTCACGAGCGCGGGCTCGCGCAGCGGCGGCGCCATGTTGGTCCAGGTCACGCTGTCCGCGGGCACGCCGACGTTCTTGGCGAAGATCGGCCACAGCCGCCGGGGGGCGTCGCCGGCGGGCGCCCCGATGCTGGCGCCCTTGAGGTCCCGGGGTTGCTGGATGCCGTAGCGCTTGAGCGAGATCAGGGCGAAGGGGGGTGAGTTGAGGACGATGCCGACGGCGATCAGCGGCTGCTGCGGGTTCTTGACGTTGTACTCGATCATCGAGTTGACGTCGCCGTAGCCGATGTCGTAGGTGCCGGTCGCCACCTGCTCGATGGTCTTCTGCGAGCCCGTGCCACGGTCGATCGTGACGTCGAGCCCCTGACCCGCGAACGCCCCGATCGCCTTGGCCGTGATGAACGGCGCCTGCGGCCCCTGCACCTGCCAGTCCAGCGCGAACTTCACCCTGGTCTGCGCCTGGGCCTCGGCGCTCCCGGCGCCGAGCGCAAGGAGGACGAAGCCAGCGATCAGGCGTGAACGCGTCGTGCGCATGACGCTCCTCCTTGCGGCCGTCGCCAATGACCTTCGTGCGTGGCCGGAAGCTCGTTCGAGCGAGTCAGGTGCCGATGTCCTCTGCCCAGAGCTCGGGGTGGGCCCGAATGAACGCGGCCATCAGCTCCCGGCACCGCGAGTCCTGCAGCACGTCCACCTTCACGCCGCGGCTGCGGAGCAGGTCTTCCTCGCCGAGGAACGTGCGGTTCTCGCCCACCACCACGCGCGGAATTCCGTAGAGCAGAATCGCGCCGGTGCACATCGCGCAGGGAGAGAGCGTCGTGTAGATCGTGCAGTCGCGGTAGATGCGCGCCGACCGGCGGCCGGCATTCTCGAGCGCGTCCATCTCGCCGTGCAGGACGACACTGCCGCGCTGCACCCGGCGGTTGTGGCCACGGCCGAGAATCTGACCGTCGTGCACGAGCACCGAGCCGATCGGGATGCCTCCCTCGGCCAACCCGCGCTCCGCCTCCTCGATCGCCACCCGCAAGAATGCATCCATCGCGCGCTCCTGTCGTGACGTGCCTAGCGCCGGGCCGCCGCCGTCGACTGCGCGAGGGGCGCGGGGACGGCGCGGCGGCCGAGCAGCAGGTAGACCCCGCCGGCGACGACGATTCCGACCAGCCAGCTCAGGTCGGCGCCGCCGAGCAGCTTGGTCGAGATGGGCCCCTGCAACGCGGGGACGAGGCCGTCCTCGACCGACCAGCCGGCGATCAGCCCCGCGACGAACGCCACGATCGTGCCCCAGTTGACGTCGCCGTAGGCGCTCCGCTCCGGCTCCCGGTAGAGCTGCTCGACGTCGATGCGGCCATGCCGCACGATGAAGAAATCGGCCAGGACGATGCCGGCCCACGGGCTCATCCACAGCAGCAGGCTGATCATCCAGTTGTCGAAGGCCTTGGCGAACGAGGGCTGGAACACGAAGTAGATGGTGACGAGATAGCCGACGATGCCGGCCACCAGGGCCAGGCCGGTCCGCGAGAGTCGCAGACCCATGCTGAGGGCGGCGAGCGCCGCCGAGTAGACGTTCAGGATATTGGTGGCGATGGGGCCGTGGAGCACCATCAGGAGCACCAGCACGCTCGTGACCCCTCCGAAGACCGCGCTGACCATCTTGGCCGGATCGGTGTCCTGGGTGACACTGGCCACCGTCGCGCCGAGGACGGCGAGCCACACGGTGGGGACGAACATCCCGAGGTAGCTGTACCAGAACACGGCGGACGAGGAGACCGATCGCGGAACGAAGCGCGAATAGTCGGAGGCCCAGGTCACCCACGAGATCCCCCAGCCTACCCCGATCGCGGTCGTGAGCAGGGTGATCATCGCCAGGTGGGCGGCCGGCGGCAGCGTGCTGGTGAGCTGCCAGTTGACCACGCCCGGCCGGGTCCAGGCGAGGATGCTCATCAGCACCATGACGGCGGCGGTCGCCGGCACCGTGTACTTCTCGAACGTGCGGATGGCGTAGAACCCGTAGATGCCGATCAGCACCTGGATGATCATCACGATCGTCACGACCACCAGGTTGGTCAGCCAGGTGTCGCCGATCCCGAATTGCCCCAGGATGGCGACCGCGATCTTCACGGGGAAGTACGTGTTGACCCCGATCCAGCCCAGGGTCATGAGGAACATCAGCGCACTCGGCAGATAGGCCCCGCGGCGGCCGAACGCGGCGCGGCCCAGCACCATCTGATTGACGCCCGTCTTGTGGCCCATGACGGTGAAGGCGGCGAAGATGGCGCACCCCACGACGTTGCCCACCACGACGACGGCGATCGTCTCCCACAGCCCGAGCTTGAGGACGATGCCCAGTGCGCCGAGGGCCCAGTTGATCGGCGCGATGTTCGCCCCGGCCCAGATCCACATCTGCTGGATTCCGGTCGAGTCCTTGTCGGCCTCCGGGATGGGTTCGATGCTGTGGGCGTCGGCCCTGAGCTCGGCGGGGGTCTCCGTCGCCATGCTGGCCTCCTGACTGCTGTCGACGGTCACATCTCGCGCGATGCTGCGCCCTCGCCGGAGACCTGTCAAGGTCGACGCGTCGTGCGAGCGGCCGATCGAGCTCGATGTGCAGCGCGTTCAGCCGCTCCAGGAGAGCCTTGCAATTCGCCGCCCCGCGCCCTAAGCATAGGAGGCCCATGCGCGACGGATTCGGCGACCTCCTGCCCAGTCCCCGCATCCTGCTGGGCCCCGGGCCCACCATGGCCGATCCGCGCGTCCTCCGCGCGATGGCGACGCCGTTGCTCGGCCAGTTCGACCCCGAGTTCACCGCGATCATGGGCGAGGTCATGGCGCTCGCCCGGTTCGCCTTCCAGACGGACAACGGGTTCACGTTCCCCGTCTCGGGAACCGGCCGGGCGGGGCTGGAGGCGGCCATCACCTCGCTGGTGGAGCCGGGGGATCGCGTGATCGTGGGCGAGTGCGGGCGCTTCGGGCTGTTGCTGATCGAGATCGCCGAGCGGTGCGGCGCCGAAGTCGTCGCCGTGCGAGAGGAGTGGGGCCGGGTGATCCCGCCCGAGCGGATCGCGGCGGCGCTCGCCAACGGTCCCGCGCGGATGGTGGCGATGATCCACGGCGAGACGTCCACCGGCGTGCTCCAGCCCCTCGAGGACATCGCCCGGCTCGCGCGCGAGCACGACGCGCTGCTCCTGGCCGACGTCGTGGTGACGCTGGGCGGTTGCGAGGTCGCCGTCGATCGATGGGGCGTGGACGTGGCGGTGGCGGGCACCCAGAAGTGTCTGAGCTGCCCGTCCGGCCTGGCCCCGGTCACCTACAACGCGCGCGCCGCCGCCGTGCTGAGCGCGCGCCGGAGCAAGGTGCGGAGCAACTACCTCGACCTCACCCAGCTCGCGGAGTACTGGAGCCCGGCGCGCTTCAACCACCACACCGCGCCCACCGCGATGGTGTACGGACTCCGCGAGGCCCTCCGCACCCTGTACGAGGAAGGCCTCGAGCCCCGGTTCGCCCGCCATCGCCTCCACGGCGACGCCTTGCGGGCTGGTCTGCGGGCCCTCGGGCTGACGCTCTTCGGCAAGGAGGCGGCGATCCACCGGCTGCCGTTCATCACCCCGGTGATCGTACCCGAGGGGGTGGACGAGCTGCGCGTGCGGCGGCGGCTCGTCGAGGATTTCGGCATCGAGATCGGCGCCGCCTTCGGCGAGCTGCAGGGAAAGATCTGGCGCATCGGCACCATGGGCTACGCCGCGGCCCGCCCCAACGTGCTCCTGTGCCTGGCTGCGCTCGAGTACGCGCTGCGCGCCGAGGGATGGCGGTCGCCGGCCGGCGCCGGCGTCGACGCCGCGCTCGCCCACTACGTGGCCGCCGGCGGCCCGGCGGCGCCCGCTGTGGACGACAACCTGGGCGCGCGCGGCATCGGCCGGATATGAGCACCTCCGGGTACCCGCGCGATCTCATCGGGTACGGCCGCACCCCGCCCGATCCGGCGTGGCCGGGCCGCGCCCGGCTCGCCCTGCAGTTCGTCATGAACTACGAGGAGGGTGGCGAACGCTCGGTGCTGCACGGCGACACCGAATCCGAAGCCTTCCTGCAGGAGGTCGTCGGCATCGCCCCGCTGCGCGACGTGCGGAACCTCCAGGTGGAGTCCATGTACGAGTACGGCAGCCGCGTGGGCTTCTGGCGACTCATGCGCACGTTCGCCCAGCGGAACCTCCCGATCAGCGTGTTCGCCGTCGCGATGGCGCTCGACCGGCACCCGGAAGCCGCCGCCGCCATCGTGGAGGCGGGTCACGAGGTCGTGAGCCACGGCTGGCGCTGGATCGACTATCAGTTCGTCCCGGAAGACGTCGAGCGAACCCACATCCGGCGCGCGGTGGAGACGCTGACGCGCGTCACCGGGGGCCGACCGCTCGGGTGGTACACGGGGCGGCTCAGCCCGAACACCCGGCGGCTGGTGGTGGAGGAGGGCGGGTTCCTGTACGACGCCGACGCCTACAACGACGACCTCCCCTACTGGACGGTGGTGACCGGCCGGCCGCATCTGGTCGTGCCCTACACGCTCGACAACAACGACATGAAGTTCGCCACCCCGCAGGGCTTCAGCACGGGCGACGAGTGGCTGGCCTACGTGCGCGACGCGTTCGACGTGCTTTACGCCGAGGGCGCCGAGCATCCCAGGATGATGTCGGTCGGCCTCCACATGCGTCTCATGGGCCGGCCCGGCCGGGCCGCCGCGCTGGCGCGCTTCCTGGATCACGTCGAGCGGCACGATCGCGTGTGGATCTGCCGCCGGCTCGACATCGCGCGCCACTGGGTCGCCCACCATCCGTACCGGGC
>JBKOZA010000150.1:0-9319 GCA_046725675.1 Candidatus Methylomirabilota bacterium | reverse complement strand
GACCTGACGGACGGCGCCGTGCACGTGGCGCTTCGTGGTTATCGGGAGGATCCGATTCCACCCCTCAGCCCCCCCCGGCTTTCCACTTGACCGGTGCGTGCGCGAAAGCCTCGAGGACCTGGGCGCGCCGCTTCTTTACTGTCTCCGGAGGCATGGCCACGGCTGCAATCGTGACGATCGGGTTGTCAGGATTCTCCTGAACCCAGCCCGCAATGTCACAGAAGATCGTCCAAGCGCCCAGGTGAATCTCTGCGATACGTTTCCTGGTCCAATCTCGATCGTCACCCGTGTGCTGCGCATGTGCTGAACCGCCCCACCTTCGTGCGAAATCACGCTCGCCGTCGAGAAAGTGGGCCTACTTGGCCGATGGCGTTTTACGAGCTAAATCGGATGAAGGGGCGCGAGGTTGCACGTAACCCCGCGACAGACCAGCGAAACGCGCAACCCTCGTCGCCCCTGATCGTCGCCCCTGATTAAAAGTCAGGTGCTCTGCCAACTGAGCTAACGGCTCGCGCGAAGGATTTTACCAGCTCGCCGTCAGAACGCCGGATCAAGCCTGCGGTTCAGCCGCACCGCTTCCCAGAGGCCGGCACAGCCTACGGGCATGCGGAAGGTGTGCATCTGGTCGGGACGGTCCCCGGCGTAGGCGACCTGGCCGGGAAGGGTCGGGTCGCCGCAGGCGTCGCACGGCCGGCCCTCTCCAAACCCGCATGCATCTTGTTGGGGGCCTTGGTCGAAAAGTCCCGTTGTCGAGCTTGCGCCGGATCACGTCCCGAAGGCTCGGGCGATCCATGGTTCATCTGAGCCCGCCCGTCGTACCAAACCACCCGGTGGCGAGGCGGCGAGCGTCCCTCTTCGCGCGTTGACAGGCCTGGCCTGGATGCCTATCGTGGGCTCTTGTCGATTCGATGATTGATGGAGCGAGTCATGGCTGGTCAGGGCTGTCCGGGCTGTCCGGGAGCGGTCGAATTCGGGACGGGGCTCGCCGCAGGATGACGCAGGGCTGGAGCATGTTTCAGGCTCCCGCGGTCGAACGGGCGGCCGCGGCGCGTGGGCGAGGTCGCGAGCGCTGGCCAGCGCCGGGCCGGAGCGACTGGTGGTCTCGCGACAGCGCATCGCCGAGAGCCGGCGGCTCACGATCCGCGGGACCTACGAGGAGGCCTGCCGCGAGCGCGACCGTCTCAAGGAGCAGTTTCCGATGCCCACGTGTTCCGGTTCTGCCGGTGAGCGTGTTCGAGTGGACGTGGAGCCTCTGCGGCGAGTGCACGGCGTAAGCGCTCGCCCTGTCGAGGTCTGATGGCCGTCGTCCTCGTGGTCGACGACGAGGCCGTGGTGCGCTCCCTGCTTCGTGACGCGCTGGAGGCGGCCGGTCACCGCGTCATCACCGCCGACGACGGGCGAGAGGGTCTGCGCGCATTTCACGCCCAGCATCCGGACGTGGTGATCACCGACATCTTCATGCCCGGGCGCTCGGGCATCGATCTCGTGCTCGAGCTCAGTCGTCTGCATCCGGTGCCCAAGGTCATCGCGATGTCAGGCGTGGCCGGCCAGGGATTCCTCGAAGCCTCGCGCGAGGCGAGCGTCGCCCGGACGTTCGTCAAGCCCTTCGACGTCCGCGCGGTGCTCCGCGCGGTGGCCGAGCTGACCGCCTGACCCCACCCGCCCCCCTCTCCCGAGCGTTTTGGCTTGCGGGGCCCCATATTTCGTTGCTAGAGTGCCGCACGGCTACCAGATCTAGGAGGGAGCGTCGCTTCAGAGGATTGGACGAGGGTCACGCTACGTGCTTTACCTCGTCGTCGTGGCCGCCTCCGAGGAGGGGCTCTACCACTATCTCCGGGCCCGGTTCGAGGCCGATACCGCCACGCAGGTCATCCTCGAGCGACGCCGCCGGGATGTCCTCGGCGTGGACCCGGAGGGTTGCCAGCCCGCTGAACGACGCAGGTCGCGCTCGGTGGAGATCCTCTCGTCCCAGCGCGTGGCGGTCTTCCGGCTCGCCACCACCGCGGGGGGGGATCGAGCGATGGGCAACGAGCCAGCCGGCAGAGGGGGAGTCGCGACCATGGAGGGTATCGAGGGCCTGGAGGATCGGCAGCGCGTGGATCGGTGGCTCGAGGAGAGCCAGTACCTGATGGGCCGTATCGTTCCCGCCTACCTGGACGACCGCGACCGGCTGCGGTCGCGCCTGGAGTTCATCGAGCAGGACAACGAGCGGCTGCGAGGCGAACTGGGGGAGGCACGCCGGGAGGTCACCGAGCTGCGGGCCGATCTGGAGCTCCATCGGTCGGAGCGGGCGAACGTGGCCGACTCCTTCACCGCGATCGTCGAGCACCTGGCCGCGCTTCAGAAGCCCATCAACGACGTCTCGCGCCGCCTGCACAGCGGCGTGCCGCCGGTCACCACCGAGGCCTAGGGCGTCAGCGTTTCGGCGGCGAGCCAGCCGGCCCTTCCGGGGGTCGGCCGGCTTGGCCGCGCTTGCGGCTCTGCTCGGTGGCCAGCGCGGCCATGTGGTCCATGTAGATCAGGTTGAACGGCTTCGGCACGTAGCTGAAGGCCCCCTCCTTCAGGCACTCCTCGGCGATGCGGATCTCGCTGTTGGCCGTCACCATGATGATCGGGATGTTGGAATCGGTCTGGCGGAACAGCTTGAGGACTTCGACGCCGCTGGTGCCCGGCATGTTGATGTCGAGGAAGACGAGGTCGGGGCGCTGGCGAATGAAGCGCTCGACGGCGGCCGCTCCGGACGCGGCGGTGTCGACCTCGTAGCGGCCGTCGAAGTGGGCGCGGAAGATCTCCAGCAGCTCCGGCTCGTCGTCGACCACGAGCATCCGCAGCATCACATCAGGCTCGACCGCACCGAGGGGTACCAGCGTAACAGCGGCGAGTCCTCGCACAGGATCGTTTCGTCGCGCTGGGCCCCGGTGGAGATGAGGCAGAAGGGCACGCCGATCAGCTCTTCGAGTCGCTCGAGGTAGCGGCGGGCCTTCGCCGGCAGGTCGGTCTCGTTCTTGGCGCTGGCCGTCGAGGACATCCAGCCCGAGATCTCCTCGTACACCGGCGTGAGCTCGGCCACCACCGTCTCCTCCTCGGGGAAGTCGGTGATGACGTCCCCCCGCCACCGGTAGCCCGTGCACACCTTGACGGTCTCGCACTCGTCGAGCACGTCCAGCTTGGTCAGGGCGACGGTGTCGAACCCGTTGATGCGCGTCGCATAGCGCATCACCACGCTGTCGAACCAGCCGCAGCGGCGTGGCCGGCCGGTGGTAGAGCCGTACTCGTTGCCGCGGGCGCGAATGGCCTCGGCGATCTGGCCGGTCATCTCGGTCGGGAACGGCCCCTCGCCGACGCGCGTGGTGTAGGCCTTGGCCACGCCCAGCACGCCGTGGATCTTCGTCGGCGGCACGCCGGTGCCGGTGGCGGCGCCGCCGGCCGTCGTCGAGGACGACGTGATGTAGGGATAGGTGCCGTGGTCGATGTCGAGCATCGTCGCCTGAGCGCCCTCGAACAGCACCGAGTACCCGCTGTCGATCCACTTGTGCAGCAGCAGGGAAGTGTCGGTGATGTACGGCGCCAGCCACCCCGCGTAGCGCAGGTACTGGTTGAGGATGGGCTCCACGCCGAACGTCTCGGCGTCGTAGAAGTCGCGCAGCAGCCGGTTCTTCTGGGCCAGGTTGAGCTCGAGCTTCTCCCGGAACAGGCGCTCGTCGAGCAGGTCGGCCATGCGGATGCCGACCCGGGCCGCCTTGTCCACGTAGGCCGGCCCGACGCCCTTGCCGGTCGTGCCGATCCGGCGGGCCCCCAGCTTGGCCTCGGAGGCCCGATCGAGCGCCGGGTGATAGGGCATGATCAGGTGCGCGTTCTTGGAGATGTAGAGGTTGCCGTCCAGCGTGACGCCGCGCTGCACCAGCGACTCCATCTCCTCGATGAGCGAGCCGGGGTCGATGACGACGCCGCAGCCGACCACGCAGCGGCAGCCGTTGTGGAGAATCCCCGACGGGATCGTGTGCAGCACGTACTTGTCGCGGCCGACCACCACGGTGTGGCCGGCGTTGTTGCCTCCCGAGAAGCGCACCACGACGTTGACGTGCGGCGTGATGACGTCCACCACCTTGCCCTTGCCCTCGTCGCCCCACTGCGCGCCGATCACCACGATGTTAGGCATGCCTGTTCCCCTCAAGGTTCGTGAAATGGCGCTCCGGACGGTCCAGCACCTCTCGCACCGGCAGCGCGCGCTCGCCGCCCGTGGGCAGGTCGAGCGCCAGGAGCTGATCGGACTCGGTGCGCGGGCTGCCCACGACCAGCGCGTGCCGCGCCCGCTGCGCGCGAGCATAAGCGATCGACTCCTCGAGCCCACGGGTGAGGATGTCGCGCGCCACCGAGGCACCCCGGTCGCGCAGCCGGCGAGCCAGCGACAGCGCCACCGTCTTGTCGCGGGTGAAGTCGATGATGAAGAAGTCAGGCCCGGGCAGGGCCACGTCGATCCCCTGGGCCTCCATCACCGCCAGTACGCGGGCCACGTCGAACGCGAAGCCCACCGCCGGGCAGTCGTACCCGAACCGCCCCAGCATGTGATCATACCGCCCGCCGCTGGCCACCGAGGCGCCGAAGCCCGCCACGTAGGCCTCGAAGTGCGTGCCCGAATAATAGTCGAACCCCCGCACCCCGCCGAGGTCGAGCAGCACGGCCTCGGCCAGGCCGTAGATCGTCAGCAGCCGGTACACCTCCGACAGGTTCGCGAGCGCGCGGGCCGAGCGGTCGTTGCGGGCGTGGACGGCCGCCTGATCCAGCACGGCGGCGTGGCCGAACAGCCCGGGCAGGGCGCACAGGGCGTCGCCCACCGCGGCCGGCGGCGCGATCTCTCCCACCACGCGCTCCAGCGCGCCGACGTCCTTGCGGGCCAGCGCTTCTCGGAGATCTTGCTGGTGGACGGCGTCGGCCTCGATCCCCTCGAGCAGCCCGCGGACGAAGTCCGGGTGCCCGAGATCGAGCTGGAAGCGCTCGAGGCCCAGCGCCCGCAAGCCTTCGATCGTCATGGCGATGATCTCGACCTCGGCCTCCGGCTTCTCGAGTCCGATCAGCTCGACGCCGGCCTGGTAGAACTCGCGGTAGTGCGAGACCCGCGGCTCCTCGTAGCGGAACACGTTGGTGACGTAGGCCAGGCGGAGCGGCTTGGGCGCGTCCCGCAGGCGGGTGGCCACGATACGCGCGATCTGCGGCGTGATGTCGGCGCGCAACGCGAGCATGCGACCCGTCTCGCGGTCGACCAGCTGGAACATGTTGGCCTGCATCGCGACGTCGGTGCCGGTGGCCAGCACGTCCGCGAACTCGAACGTCGGCGTGACGATCTCGCGATAGCCCCAGCGGCGGAACACGTCGAAGAGGCCGCGCTCGACGTGACGCTTGCGCACGGCCTCGTCCGGCAGGTAGATGCGGGCCCCGCGCGGCAGTTGCGTGGGCAGCGGCCTCATGGCGCTGCCCCCGGGAGCCCGCCCGGCGCCGGCGCGTCCGCGGCGTCGTCGGCGTCGAGCCCGTCGAGGTGGATCAGGGTGTTCATGCGGTGCACGGTGACCCAGTTGTCCTGGTACTCGATCTCGGTGATCCCGGCTGGCGATGCGTCGACCGACCACAGCCGGTCGGGACCCAGACCGAGCGCGGCCAGCACGACGAGGCGGGTGACGATCGCGTGCGACACGACCACCACGCTCTCGCCCTCGTGGGCCTCGCACAGCGCGGCGATGCCGGCCGCGACCCGGGTGGCCACGGCCTCCAGCGAGTCGCCGCCGGGCGGCTGCACGCGGTGGGGGGCCGCGCGCCACGTCTCGAACTCGTCCGGGAACCTGACGGCGACGTCGGCGCGGGTCAGGCCTTCCCAGGCGCCGAAGGCCATCTCCCGGAAGGCCTCGGCCGTCCGGACCTGCAGCTGGTGGGGCGCCGCGATGAGGGCCGCCGACACTTGCGCGCGACCGAGCGGGCTGGCGTAGACCGCCGCCACGCGCGCGCCGGCCAGCGCCTGCGCCACCGCCTCGCACTGCCGTCGCCCTCGCGGGGTGAGCGGGACCTCGCGCGCGCCCGCGAAGCGGTGCTCGCGCGCGAACTCCGTCTCGCCATGCCGTAGGGCGAAGAGCCTGACGGGCTTCACAACCCAGGCATTATACGTGGGGGGCTCCCCACGCGCGTCCCCGGTCGGCTATAGCTTCACGAGGCGGGCGGAGACGATGTCGGGCATGGCGCGGATCTCGTCCAGCGCGGCGGGGGGCATGGGGTCGTCGAGGTTGAGGATCGAGACCGCTCGACCGCCCCGGCGCTCGCGACCGAGCTGCATGCCGGCGATGTTGATCCCGTGACGGCCGCACAGCGTGCCGATGCGGCCGACCACGCCCGGGACGTCCTGGTTGGCGAAGACCAGCATCCAGCCGTGCGGTACCGCCTCCAGCGAGAAGCCGTCGATGGCGACGAAGCGCGGCTCGCTGCGGTGGAACAGCGCACCGGCCACCGACGACACGCCGCGGTCGGTGCGGAGCTCGGCGGTGAGCAGGCTCGCGTAGTCGGCGCTCTCGGTCGTCGACGTCTCCGTCACGCGCAGCCCCCGGCTCTTGGCGATGAGGAGCGCGTTCACGTCGGTGACGTGCTCGGCGAGGATGGTGGCGAGCAGGCCGCGCAGGAAGGCCAGGGTCAGCGCCGCCGTGGGCCGCGTCGCCACGGCGCCCGCGCAGGTCAGCCGCGCCTCCGCCATGCGGCCCTCGGCCATCTGGGCCAGGAAGCGACCCATCGCCGCCGCCAGGCCGACGTACGGCCCCTGCTCGCGCAGCGTCTCGGCGTCCATCGAGGGCAGGTTCACCGCGTTGCTGACCACGCCGCGCACCAGCACGTCGGCCACCTGGTCCGCGATGGCCAGCGCCACCGCCGACTGCGCCTCGTCGGTGGCGGCGGCCAGGTGAGGCGTGAGCACGACCTGCTCGAAGCGGAGCAGCGGATGGTCGGCCGGCGGCGGCTCCTGCTCGAAGACGTCGATGCCGGCGCCGCCGACGTGGCCCGACTCGAGCGCGCGCGCCAGGGCCGCCTCGTCGATGATGCCGCCACGCGCGCAGTTGATCAGCCGCACGCCGGGCTTCATCCCGGCCAGCTCGGCCTCGCCGATGAGGTGGCGGGTGTCGCCGGTGAGCGGGGTGTGGATCGTGATGAAGTCCGCGCGGGCCAGCAGCTCGTCGAGCTCGACGCTGCTCACCCCCAGCCGCTCGGCCGCCTCGCGGGTGAGGTAGGGATCGTAGGCGAGCACCTGCATGCGGAAGCCGAGCGCGCGCCGCGCCACCTCGCTGCCGATGCGCCCGAGACCCAGGATCCCCAGCGTCTTGCCGAGCAGCTCGACGCCCTGCAACCGGTTCTTCTCCCAGCGCCCGGCCTTCAGCGCCGCGTCGGCGGCGGGCACGCGCCGGGCCAGGGCCAGCAGCAGCGCCAGGGTGTGCTCGGCCACCGCGGTGGTGTTGCCGCCCGGGGTGTTCATCACGATGATGCCGCGCTCGGTGGCGGCCTCGACGTCGATGGTGTCCACGCCGGCGCCGGCCCGCCCGATGACCTCCAGCTTCCGGCCGGCGCCGATCGCTGCCCGGGTGACCTTGGTGGCGCTGCGGACGATCAGCCCCTCGTAGTCGCCCAAGCGCTCGACGAGCGCGCGCTCGTCGAGCGTGCCGGCGACCTCCACCTCGAGCCCGTGCTTGCGGAGGGCGTCGACACCGACGGCCTGCAGGGCGTCGACGACCAGCACGCGCTTCACGACTTGTCGGCGAACACTTTCTGGGCCCCGCGGACCCCGGCGCCGAAGTCGACCGGCTGACCGAGGTCGGCGAGCACCTGCTCCAGCGCGGCCAGCGCGGCGATCACGTCGAACTCCGCGGCGTAGCCCATGTGGCCGAGGCGGAAGACCGTGCCCTTCATCTCCCCCTGCCCGCCCGCGATCGTGATGTTGTGGGCCCGCGAGTAGGCCTTCACGATCAGCTCGCTGTCGACGCCGGGCGGGGCGGTCACCGCCGTCACCGCCGGGCTCGGCGTCGCCTGGCAGAAGAGACCGAGCCCGAGGGCCTCGACGCCCGCGCGCGTCGCCCGGGCCAGGCGGTCGTGGCGCTTGAAGACGTTGGCCAGCCCCTCGCGCTCGATCATCTGGAGCACCGTGCGCAGCCCGATCACGATCGACACCGCCGGCGTGAAGTGCGCTTCGTTCTTCACCACGGTCTTCCGCTCGGCGGCCAGGTCGAAGTAGTACCGGGGCAGACGCGCGGTCGCGTTCTTCGCCCACGCCCGCTCGCTCAGCGCGCAGAACCCGAGCCCGGGCGGCAGCATCAGCCCCTTCTGCGAGCCCGCCACCACCACGTCCACGCCCCAGCGGTCCATCTCGAGGTCGGCGATGCCGAGGCTGGACACCGCGTCGACGACGAGGATGGCGTCGGTGGCGCGGGTGACGGCGGCGTAGGCGCGCACGTCGTGGAGCACGCCGGTCGACGTCTCGCTGTGCTGCGCGAGCACGGCCACGATGCGCGGGTTGGCCTTCAACGCCTCGGCCACGCGCTCGGCCGGCACGGTCTGGCCGTACGGGGCCTTCAGCTCCACGATCTCCACCCCGTACGCGCGACCCAGCTCGAGCCAGCGCTCGCCGAACTTGCCGGCCGTGACCACCGCCACCGTGTCGCCCGGCGACAGCGTGTTCACGACGGCCGCCTCCATCGCGCCCGTGCCCGAGCACGCCAGCGGGATCACGTCCTGCGAAGTCTGCACGAGCCGCTTGAGTCCGGCGCGCACCTCCACGAACAGCGCCTCGTACTCCGGGGTGCGGTGGTGGATGATCGGCTGCGCCATGGCGAGCAGCACTTCGCTCGGCACCGGCGTGGGACCCGGCGCCATCAGCTGGTACTTCTTCATCGGCTCACGACCTCCTCGGCGGCGATGGGATCGTGGTCGATCTTAGCACGCCGAATTGCGTCGATCCCGGGCGACCGAGCGCGGTGACGAAGATCGCGTCCCGGCCGGCCGCGTGCGGCGAGAAGAACCGCACGACGTCGATGTCGTAGAACGTGAGCCCGCTGGCGCCGAAGGCCGCTCCGTAGGCAGCGAGGTACGCGCGGCCGCCGGCGATGCCGGCTTCCAGATTCGCCAGGCGATAGCCGCGCTCGCCCCAGGCGGCGAGGATCGCGTCGAGCGGCGCCAGGAAGAAGATGGTCGCCGCCGCGTCACCGCCGAGCGCCTGCTCGAGCGTGAGATACGCCGCCTCGCGCCGGAACTCGCCTGCCCGCAGCGCCTCCAGGCCGCGGCCTGGCCACCAGGCGTAGGCCCC
>JBKOZA010000149.1:0-7395 GCA_046725675.1 Candidatus Methylomirabilota bacterium | reverse complement strand
GCGGCGCCAGCGCCAGCAGCAGGGTCGCCCCCACGACTCCCCTCGTCATGGCTAGCTCGAGCTCCAGGCGAACGGCGCGAAGTGGCCGTTGTTGCGACCGGTGGTGTCGTCCCAGTCGATGCCGAACGCGTGCAGGTGGCTACGCGAGGCCTTGGCCAGAGCCAGTCGGCTGGCGGCCGGGTGGCCGACGTTGTCGAACCAGATCGGCTCGGTCGATTTCGCGCCGGGGATCCCCTCGATCGCGAGGTCTAGGGCGCCCGGGATCGAGACCGAGCGGCGCATGCCGTCCTGCGTGATCGTGATCGGCTTGGCCTCGACACCCGCGAAGCGGCCTATGAGGGGCGCCAGCGCGGCCATCGGCCCACCACCCTGCCCGCTGGCGATGGCCGTGAGGGCCTCACGCTGGGGCGCGGTCGCCCGCTCGTCCAGGATCAGCCCCACCGTCCAGTTGCCCTGGATCATCGGGCCCGGCGTGTGCGCCAGGACGGCGAAGCTGAGGCCGTCCAGCCGGGTGGCCCCGTGCTGGCCCCGATCGACCTGGAACACCAGCCCGACATCGCACGATCCCTTGGTCGGCCGGGCGGTCAGGCCCGACGTGGGACACGGGCACACGGAATCGCAGCTGCATGCCTCGAAGTACTGTCCGCTGATCTGCCATTGCGTCGTCGCCATTCGATCCTCCTCGCCGACCGTGTTCCTCACATCGCGGGGCCGACGCCACGCAGCGTCAGCGCCAGGCCAGGCCGCAGCACGACCGCCGCGCCCAGCGCCATCAGCGCGACGCCAGCGAGCCGCGCGATCCACTCCCCGCCGGGAACGACTTTCTCCGCCGCTACAACCGCCGCGACCAGCAGGACCCACGCCAGCCCCATCGCGCCGGCCGCCACCAGCACGACCATCAGCGCCCAGCAGCAACCCAGACAGTACACCGCGTGCGCCCAGCCCAGCGACAGGCTCCCGCGCCAGCCCGCGCGCCAGCGGCCGAGCAGGAAGCCGAGCGGGCTGCGACAGTTCCGCAGGCACACTTGTTTGAGCGGCGAGAGCTGGAAGGCACCGGCGATGACGAGCACGGCAGCGACGCCGTACGCGCGCGCCTGGGGCGTGAGCGCGCTGAGCGTCACGCTGGCGAAGTACATAGGCACGCCGGTCGCCGCCCACGCCACCAGGTAGACCAGCGTGAAGACCGCGACCGGCGCGCCGGCGGCGCTCACGGTGTCGGGCTGGCGTCGCTGCGTCACCGCATAGAGTCCGATCATCGGCAGCGCGCTCGGCAGCATCATCGCCGCCATCATGATGCCCCAGGCCACGACGAACGCGAGCCCGTCGACGAGCGTGGGCGTCATGACCATGTCCATGCCGGCCATGTCGTCGGTCAGCGCGGTCCAGACGACGTGCGCCCACGCGGCCGCGGTGAGCGCGAGCAGGGCCGCGTAGGTGAGGACGCTGGTCATCACAGGCCGCCACTCTAGCTTGCGCCACGCGGCGTGTCCAACCAGCCGGCCCGGCTGGCGGTGACCAGCAGCACGCCGGTGAGCGTGGCGAGACCGCCGCCGATCTCGGTCGCCGTCGGCTGACCCCCGAAGGCGAGGACCGACCAGAGCCACGTCACGACCGGCGTCAGCGTCAGCACGATCGCGAGAAAGCTCATGTCCAGCCGGCGCAGGGCCAGATAGTAGAGGCCTCGGCTGAGGACGACGTTCACCGCCGCCGCCAGGGCCACCCAGCCCCACGCCTCCGCGGTCGGCCACACCACGGCGCCCTGGGCCACCGCCAGCACGGCCAGCACCGCCGCCACCGCGGCGACACGGAAGAACATGAACTCGCCGAACGGGATCTCACCGGCGAAGCGCTTCACGACGGCCGAGTGCAGGGCATAGAGGGCGGTGGACGCGACCACCAGGAGCGAGCCCCAGCGCAGGTAGTCGCCAGGCTGGAAGCTGATGACCGCGACGCCGGCCACGGCGATGACGGCGCCGACGACCTCCAATCGGCGCAGCCGCTCGCCCAGCCAGGCCACGCCGAGCGCGACTCCGAACACGATCGACGTGCGCGACAGGAGCGACGCCGTGCCGGGGTCGACGTAGCGGACCGCGACGAAGCCCATGTTGGTGTTGACTCCGACCAGGAGGCCGACGGTCAGGAAGAGCCAGCGATGACGCCACAGCACGCGCCAGTCCACGCGTCCGCCCATGAGCAGCGCGACCTGAACCGTGCCGACCACCATCATGTACATGGCGCCCGCGGCCGGCGGCAGCAGCGGAAGAAGGAGCCGCGCAAAGATGTAGTAGAGGCTGTCGACCAGGAGCAGGCCGACGATCAACGATCGGGGCTGGGTCAATCTCCCATGACCAGGCCACCGTCGACCTTGAGGGCCTGGCCCGTCATGTAGTCGGAGTCCGGTCCGGCCAGGAACGCGACGACGCCGGCGACGTCCTCGGGCCGCTCGGGACGGCCGAGCGGAATGCCGGCGATGCGACGCTTCCACGCCTCGCCGGACGGCAAGCCGTGCAGCGCAGCCAGCTCGCGGTCGAGCTGCTCCCACATCGCGGTGTCCACCGCCCCCGGACAGACGCAGTTCGACGTGATGCGATCGGGAGCGAGGGCCTGGGCGGCCGAGCGCGTGAGGCTGATCACACCCGCCTTGGACGCCGAGTACGGCGTCGTCAGGTGGTTACCGCCGCGGTAACCGGCGATCGACGCGGTCTGGATGAGCTTGCCCCGCAGCTCCGAGCCGCTCATCGGCGGCTGGGCCTTCATCCGCCGCGCCGCGGCCTGGAGCACGAAGAACACCGCCCTCAGATTGACGCTCATCACGCGGTCCCACTCCGCCTCGGTCACGTCGAGCAGCGGTTGCACGCGGATCACCCCGGCGTTGTTGAACAGGACGTCGAGGCGGCCCCAGCGCTGATACGGCGCGTCGATCATGCGCGTGACGTCGTCGCCTCGGGTGACGTCGGCCCGGACGGCGACGCCGGCTAACTCGGCCGCGAGCTTCCCGACGCCGTCGCCGTCGAGGTCGGCCAGAACCAGGCGGGCGCCGGCCGCGGCCAGGCGGCGCGCGCTGGCGGCGCCGATGCCGCGGGCGGCGCCGGTGTTCAGCACGACGCGGTCGTCGAGGGGACCCATCGTCGCGCCGTGGCTCAGGCCGTCCGCGCGTGCACGAACGAGCCGATGACGCCGACAGCACGCTCGGCCTCGGCCAGCATCGGCAGGAACCAGTGCCACACGTGGATCATGGTCGGCCATTCCTCGAGCGTGACGTCCACCCCGGCCGCCCGGGCGCGCTCGGCGAGCCCGAGCGCGTCGTCGAGGAGGACCTCGTCGCTGCCGACCTGCACGAGCAGCGGGGGCAGGTCGCGCAGGTCGGCGTAGAGCGGGGAGACGAGCGGAGCCTTGCGGTCGCCGCGGCCCGCGTAGGCGTCGGCCATCATGTTCACGCCCTCGCGCGTGACGATCGGGTCGACCGCGGCCTTCGTCGCGTAGGTGGCGCCGCTGCAGGTGAGATCGACCCAGGGCGAGATGCACACGCCGGCGGCCGGGCGCGGCAGCCGGCGATCGCGCGCCGCCAGCAGCGTGGCGACGGTGAGTCCTCCGCCCGCCGAGTCGCCGGCCACGACGATGCGGCCGGGGGCGAGGCCGCGACCGAGCAGCCACTGGTAGGCCGCCAGCGCGTCGTCCAGCGCGGCCGGGAACGGATGCTCGGGCGCCAGCCGATAGTCGAGGAGCAGGGCGGCGGCGCCGGCGGCGCGGGCGATGGCCGCGGCCAGGTGACGGTGCGAGCGGGGCGAGCCGATGACGTAGCCTCCGCCGTGCAGGTAGAGCACGGCGGCGTCGGGCCGAGCGCCTGGCGGCTGGAGCCACTCGGCGGGCCGCGCGGGCGCCGTCACGTGGTCGATCGCGACGTCGGCCGGGGTGGGGAACACGCGCTCGGCGCGCTCGTACTGCGCCCGCCGCTCGGGTATCGTCATCGACGCCGACGGCGGGAGCGTGGCCAGGTGTGCGCGAACGACGTCGATGCCGCGATCGGTCATGGCTCCGCTCCCGGGGCGACGGCGAACCGCCAGGTCGGCCCGTGGCGGACGATGCGCCCCACTGTCGGATGATGGAAATGGGTGCCGAGCACGCTGACCACGGTGTCGGCGTAGCGCTCACAGAAGGCGCGGCGCGTCTTGCGGGCCTGGTCGGCGTCGGTGTCGAACGGCGTCGCCCACTGCGGCTCGGCCATCTGGATCGGGTGGTGCATGAGGTCGCCGGTGATGACGGCCTCGGCGTCGCCGCCGCGGAGCCGCACGCTCACGTGACCCGGCGTGTGGCCCGGGGTGGGCTCCAGCCAGATCTCGCCGGAGATCCGGTGATCCACGTCGACGAGGTCGGCCAGGCCGGCGTCGAGCACCGGGGTGACGCTGTCGTTCATGATGCGCCGGGTGTCCTCGTCGCGCTCGCTCGACCAGTGCTCCCACTCGAGCCGGGCGAACAGGTGGCGGGCGCGGGGGAACGTCGGCACCCAGCGCCCGCCGTCCAGCCGTGTATTCCAGCCGACGTGATCCACGTGCAGGTGCGTGCACACGACGACGTCGATCGCTTCCGGCGGATACCCGGCCGCAGTCAGATCGTCGAGAAAGGTGGTCCGCATCATGTGGAAGGGCGCGCGACCTCCCCGGTCCTTGTCGTTGCCCACGCAGGTGTCGACCAGCACGGTGAGGCCGGGCGCCTGCACGACGAACGTGTGGATCGACTGCAGCAGGCGTCCACGATCGTCGAGGAAGTGCGGCGCCAGCCAGCCGCGATGGCGCTCGACGGCGGCGGGCACGGCGTCTGGCAGCAGCCAGGTGGGGCGCGTGGGACCCGCCCGCTCGACGACGGCCGTGACGCGCAGCCGGCCGAGCCCCAGCGGCGTCATACCGCCAGGTAGCCGCCGTCGACGACCAGCTCGGTGCCGGTGATGTAGGAGGCCTCGTCGGAGGCGAGGAACAGCACGGCGTGCGCCACTTCCTCGACGCGGCCCTCGCGCCTCATCGGCACCGCCTTCAGCATCTTCGCGCGCCACTCGGGATCGGCCGAGGTCTTGGAGGTGCGCATGGGTGGCATGAAGCCGGGGTGCACGGAGTTCACGCGGATGCCGTCCTTGGCGAACTGCACGGCAGCGGTCTTGGTCATGATCCGCACGGCGCCCTTGGAGGCGTTGTATCCCATGTGCACGCCGGTCTGGCCCACGAAGCCCGAGATCGACGAGATGTTCACGATGGCGCCGTGGCCGGCCCGCTGCATCACCGGGATGGCCGACTTCATGCCGAGGAAGACACCGCGGGCGTTGACGTTCATGAGGCTGTCCCACGCCGAGGTGCTGAGCATGTCCTGGTCGAAGGTGCCGCTGATCCCCGCGTTGTTGACCAGGATGTCGAGGGTGCCGAACGCGGCCATGGTGGCGCCGATCGCCGCCCCCCACTCCGCCTCGCTGCCGACGTCGAGCTTGACGAAGCGTCCTTGCCCGCCCGCCGCCTTGATCGTGTCGACCGTCCGTGCCCCTTCGGCCTCGAGCAGGTCGGCCACGACGACGCGGGCGCCCTCCCGCGCGAAGATCGTCGCCTCGCTCTGTCCCATGCCGCTGGCCCCGCCCGTGATCAGCGCGACCTTGCCCGCCAGTCTCATACGGTCCTCCTTGTCCAGCCCACCCGGCGGCCTGGACGCGTCCAATCTTCTACCACGAGGGAGCGGCGCGGTGGGGGCGACGAGGCGAGGAACGGCGGAGGCTCCGCCCGGAATGGGCGGAGCCTCCGCCAGGAGGTCAGCTCTGCGGTGTGAACAAGCGGATCTCGACGCGGCGGCTCTTGGAGTACGTCTCCTTCCCGGGCTTCTCGCCACTAGCGAGGCCGGCCTTGCCCATCCCGACGGCGTGGATGCGACGCAGGTCGATGCCGTGCCGCTGCACGAGGTAACGCGTCACGGCCTCCACGCGCTCCCGCGTCAGCTGGTAGTTGTAGCGGTCCGGGCCGCGCTGATCGGCGTAGCCCTGCAGCTCGAGCACCGCGTTGGGGTCGGCCTTGAGCGCCTTGGCCACCTCCTCGAGCTCCGTCATGCCCTCGTCCTTGAGGTCCGACTTGTTGAAATCGAAATAGATGAGCTTCGTCTCCACCATCGAATATTTGTTGCGGTCCTTGAAGCGCTGGTTGAACGACGCCTC
Source organism: Candidatus Methylomirabilota bacterium (assembly GCA_046725675.1). Lineage (GTDB taxonomy): Bacteria > Methylomirabilota > Methylomirabilia > Rokubacteriales > CSP1-6 > AR5. The sequence continues at coordinate 1,214 of JBKOZA010000149.1, read as the reverse complement.
GGCCTCCTTCTGCGCAACGGCGACCGCCGCCGCGTCCTTCTTGGCCTCGGTGGCGAGCGTGGTGACCTCGCCTACGCGGCCGTCAAGACTCTGCAGCCGTTGACCGGCCGCTTCGATCGCCTGCGTGTTGGACGCCGTCCGGTCCGACGTCTCACGCAGCTTCGATTCCTGGTCGTCGACGCGCGTGGTGATACGCGTCTCCGTCGCCCCCACGTGCTCGCGGACGAATCCCTTCGTCGCACACGCGGACGCGAGCAACGCGATGCCGCCACACATCAGCAGGGCAGCGAACTGTCGATTCATGGAGCGCACCTCCTGGCCCATAGGCTCGCACGGAGATCAAGACTTGTCGCGAACGTTTCGCACGCTCGGACCCTCACGTCGGCGCTGCCGGAAAAACTCTTCCCGTAAACGGGTACACTGGTTGCATTCTGATCGGATGCGCTGGAGGGAAGAGGAAGAGATGACGCTTCGCGTGCTCGTCGCGACGACGCTCGTGCTGCTCGCCGGCTGTGCCGGATCGTCGCTGCCCTACACTCCCGAGCAGCCGCCCCCGGGCGCCCGAGTGTCGGCCGCCTACCAGATCGTGGCCGATCGTCTTCGCGTCGAACTCGACACCGACGGGCGTCGAGTCGAGGAGGCGAAGATCCTCAAGACCGATGGCTCCGAGCTGCGCGCCCTCGCCATCGACGTCGCCCCGCCGGCTGTCTCGGGTTCTCCTTTCAGCATAGGCATCGGCGGCGGGACCTTCGGCTCCCGCGGCGGTGTCGGGGTGGGGACGGGAGTCGGCGTCGATGTGCCCGTCGGCGGTGGCACCGTCGAGGGTCACACCTTTGCCTGGTTCGCGCTCGATCAGGCGGGGTCGGCGCCCTGGCGTGTGTATGTCAAGCTGGCCGGGGTCGCCCCGACCGTCATCCTCGTAGGCGGCCCCCTGCCCAATAGGTGAGGCGTGGCGCTCCGGGGCACCCCGTAGCCTCACCGGGCCCCTCACAGGTCAACGCTCCAGAGACACCCGCTTGAGGAGGGGCAAGTCGTCGAGCAGCACGCCGATGCCCCGCGCCACGCACGACAGCGGATCGGGCGCGATGGTGACGGGCAAGTACATCTCCTTGCGGATGATGTCGTCGAGGCCAGCCAGCAGCGCGCCGCCGCCGGTCAGCACGATGCCGTTGTCGACCATGTCGGCGGCGATCTCGGGGGGGGTCCGCTCCAGG
>JBKOZA010000148.1:0-5601 GCA_046725675.1 Candidatus Methylomirabilota bacterium | reverse complement strand
CTCTACTCGGACGGCCAGTACTGGGAGCTGCTGTATATGCCGGGCGGCGGGTCCCGGCACCCGGCGACGGCCGACACCGTGGCGCAGCGGATGCACTACGCCAAGATGAAGGGCAACGAGGTCTTCAAGGTCGCCGTGCGGATGTTCGTGGAGTGCACCGAGCGGATCCTGTCGCGCAACGGCTTCACGTCCGACGACGTGAGCCTGTTCATCCCCCACCAGGCCAATCTGCGGATCATCGAGGCCGCCTGCAAGCGCGTCAATCTCCCCATGGAGCGCGTCTTCGTCAACGTCGACCGCTACGGCAACACGGGCGCCGCCTCCGTCTACGTTGCGCTCGACGAGGCGCTGGCCGGCGGACGCATCAAGCGCGGCGACGTCGTCCTCATGGCCGCCTTCGGCGGAGGCTTCGCCTGGGGCGCCGCCCTGATGCGATGGTAGTGCGAGCCGACGCCGCCGCGGGCACTGAATGATCGCCTTCCTCTTCCCGGGCCAGGGGTCCCAGTCGGTCGGCATGGGGCGGGCGTTCTCCGAGACTTCCGGGGCGGCCAAGCGCGTCTTCGAGGAAGCCAACGACGCGCTCGGCTTCGATCTCCGGCGCGTGATGTTCGAAGGGCCCGAGGCCGAGCTGGCGCTGACCGCCAACACGCAGCCAGCCGTGCTCACGGCCAGCGTGGCGGCCGCCGCCGCGTGCGCCGAACGCGGCGTGACGCCGGCGCTGGCCGCCGGGCACAGCCTGGGCGAGTACTCCGCGTTCGTGGTGGCGGGCGCGCTCCGGCTGGCCGACGCCGTCCGCGCGGTGCGCCGTCGCGGCGAGCTCATGCAGGCGGCCGTGCCCGTCGGCACCGGGGCGATGGCCGCGATCATGGGAGTGGCCGCCGACGTCGTCGAGCAGGTCTGCGCCGACGCCGCCCAGGGCGACGTCGTCGAGATCGCCAACGTGAACTCGGAGCTGCAGATCGTGATCGCCGGCCACCGGGCCGCCGTCGAGCGGGCGGTGGCGCTGGCCCGGGAGCGCGGCGGTCGCAAGAGCGTCCTGTTGCCGGTGAGCGCGCCCTTCCACTGCGCGTTGATGGCGCCGGCCGCCGAGGGGCTGGCCACCGCCCTAGCCCGCGTGCCCGTCAGCGATCCGACCATCCCGGTGGTGCGTAACGTCGACGGGGACGTGACCCGTCACGCGCCCGACGTCGTGCCGTTCCTGTTGCGCCAGGTGGCGAGTCCGGTGCGGTGGACGGACTGCGTGCGTCGGCTGGTCGCCGAAGGCGCCACGGCCTTCGTCGAGGTAGGACCGGGTCGCGTGCTCACGGGCCTGGTCAAGCGCATCGTCGAGGACGGACGCGCCGTCTCCGTCGAGGATCCGGCCGGGCTCGACAAGGCCCTGGCCACGCTGGCGGCGCCGTGACGACGCGCCCGCTGGACGGCCGCGTCGCGATCGTCACGGGAGGCAGCCGCGGCATCGGCAGCGCCATCGCCGGGTTGCTGGCAGAGCACGGAGCGGCCGTGGTAGTCTCGGGCCGCGACGCGGCCCGGCTGCAGAATGCCGTGCGAGAGCTGGAGGAGCGCGGGGCCTCGGTGCACGGCGTCGCCGCCGACGTGGGCAAGCGCGAGGACGCCGACCGACTCGTGGACGCGGCCAAGGAACGCTTCGGGCGGCTCGACCTCCTGGTGAACAACGCCGGCATCACCCGGGACGGGCTGCTGATCCGCATGAAGGACGACGACTGGGACCGCGTCATGGAGACCAACCTGAGAGGCGCGTTCCTGATGACCCGGGCCGCCGCCAAGTCGATGGTGCGCCAGCGCAGCGGCCGCATCGTCAACATCGCCTCCGCCGCCGGCGCCATGGGCAACGCCGGCCAGACCAACTACTCGGCGGCGAAGGCCGGGCTCATCGGGTTCACGAAAGCGACCGCGCGCGAGCTGGCCCACTGGGGAATCCTGGTCAACGCGGTGGCGCCCGGCCTCATCGACACCGACATGGCGGCCGCGATCTCGCCCGACGCCCGGGAGGCGCTGCTGGCCCAGGTGCCGCTCAAGCGGATCGGCTCGGCCCGCGACGTGGCCGAGGTGGTAGGATTCCTCGCCGGTGACGGGGCCGCCTACGTGACGGGGCAGGTCTTCCACGTCAACGGCGGCCTCTACATGTAGGGAACCACTTCTTCGGGAGGTGAGGGGTTCATGGCGAAGTCAGTCGAGGAGAAGGTGAAGGAGATCATCGTCGAGCAGCTCGGCGTGGAGGAGGAAGACGTCAATCCCAACGCGAAGTTCATCGAAGATCTGGGCGCCGATTCCCTCGATACGGTCGAACTCGTCATGGCCCTCGAGGAGCACTTCGACATCCAGATCCCCGACGAGGAAGCCGAAAAGATCGTGACGGTGGGAGACGCCATCCAGTACATCAAGGAGAACTCGTAACCCCCGTGGAGCCGCGGCGGGTTGTCGTCACGGGCCTCGGCGCCCTCACGCCGGTCGGCAACACGACCGAGGAGTTCTGGTCCGCGCTGAAGCAGGCCAAGTCCGGTATCGGCCCCATCACGAGGTTCGACCCGGCCGGCTACCCCACCCGTATCGCCGGCGAGGTCCGCAACTTCGACGAGGGACGGTACATCGACAAGAAGGAGGCGCGCCGCCTCGACCCGTACCTGAAATACGCGATCGCCACCAGCGTCATGGCGGTCGAGGACGCCGCCCTCGACCCCGGCAAGGTTGACGCCACTCGCTTCGGGGTGCTCATCGGCTCCGGCATCGGTGGCATCACGACGCTCATCGAGGGCGAAGAGATCCGGCGGACGAAGGGCTTCGACCGCGTTTCGCCGTTCGTGGTGCCGATGCTCATCATCAACATGGCCTCCGGCCTGGTGTCGATGCGCTTCGGCGCCAAGGGACCCAACTCCGCGGTCGTGACCGCCTGCGCGACCGGCAACCACGCCATCGGCGATGCCTTCAAGATCATCGAGCGCGGCGACGCCGACGTCATGATCGCGGGCGGGGCCGAGGCGATGATCGTGCCGCTGACGATCGCCGGCTTCTGCTCGATGAAGGCGATGTCCACGCGCAACGACGAGCCGGAGAAGGCCTCGCGCCCGTTCGACGCCGGTCGCGACGGCTTCGTGTGCGGCGAGGGCGCCGGCGTCGTGGTGCTGGAAGCGCTCGCGCACGCCGTCGGCCGCGACGCCCGTATCTACGCCGAGATCGTCGGCTACGGCATGACCAGCGACGCCCACCATATGACCGCGCCCGATCCCGACGGCGACGGCGCCACCCGCGCCATGCAGCTGGCCCTGGCCGACGGCGGCATCGAGCCCGACGCGGTCGGCTATATCAACGCCCACGGGACCTCGACACCCTACAACGACAAGTTCGAGACGGCGGCGATCAAGCGCGCGTTCGGCGAGCACGCGCGGCGGCTGGCGGTGTCCTCGACCAAGTCGATGACCGGCCACCTGCTGGGAGCGGCCGGCGGGGTGGAGGCGATCGCCACCACGCTGGCGATCCACCACGGCCTGTTGCCGCCGACCATCAACTACGAGACGCCCGATCCCGACTGCGACCTCGACTACGTGCCCAACCAGGCCCGCAAGCTCGACGTCGAGTACGCGCTGTCCAACGCGTTCGGCTTCGGCGGCACGAACGCGACGCTCGCCTTCCGTCGCTACCGCGGCTGATCCGCTCGGGCGGCTCGAGGCCCGGCTCGGCCATCGCTTCGCCGACCGCTCGCGCCTGACCCGCGCCCTCACCCATGCGTCCTACACGGCCGAGCACGCCGGAGCCGAGGCCCAGGACCCGCTGGCGCTCGTCGGCGACGCCGCGCTCGGACTCGTCGTGGCCGACCATCTCCTGGGCGTCGAGCCCTCGGCGTCCGTCGGCCGCCTGACCACGAGCCGGGCGGCGCTCGTCGCCGACGAGGCCCTCGCGCGCTGGGCGGGCGCGCTCGAGCTGGGGCCGCTGCTGCGGCTCGGCCGCGGCGCCGAGCAGACCGGGGGGCGCGCGACGCCGTCCATCCTGGCCACGACGCTCGAGGCGATCCTGGGCGCGCTCTACCTCGACGCCGGCCTGCCGCCGGTGCGCCGTGTCGTGGCCGCGCTGGCCGGCTGGCCCGACCGCGCGTGATAGGCTGACGCCATGCGGCTGTGGCCCTTCCGCCGCCGGGCGACCCCGGCGCTCCCGCCATCGGCGCAGCTGATCGAGCTCGAGGAGCGGCTGCATCACGCCGTCGAGGACGTGCTGGCGGTGCGCGAGCGTCAGCTCCGTGGCCCCGTCGTGGTCTTCCGCGGTGACCTGCGGGTCCCGCGCGAGCGCGCGCTCGACATGCTGCTCCTCCGGTTCACCCCGTTCGGGTACACGCCGTTCCTGCGAGCCGACGGCGGTGGCGTGAGCGTCCAGGCCTGGCCGCTGGCCGAGGTGGCCCAGGGCCCGCGGCATCTCAGGGCGCTGACGCTGTTCGGGTTGACCGTCGTCTCGACGTTTCTGGCCGGGGCGTTCTTCTTCGTCGGCTCCGAGACGTTCGACGCCTATCGCGCCCTGCGCTTCCCGGGCTGGCTGGTGAGCGGCGCCCCCTTCGCGCTGACGCTGCTGGGCATCCTGGGCGTGCACGAGCTCGGTCACTACTTCACGGCGCGGTACTACCGGGCATCGGTGAGCCTGCCGTACTTCTTGCCGCTGCCGCCCATCTGGGTGCCGACGGTGGGCATGCTCTTCACCTTCGGCACGCTGGGCGCCGTCATCCGCATGCGCTCGCCCGCCCGCGATCGCAATTCACTCTTCGACATCGCGGCGGCCGGCCCGCTGGCCGGCCTGCTGGTCGCCATCCCGGCGCTGATCCTCGGCCTCACGTGGTCGCGCGTGGTGCCCGCCACCGGCGACGCCAGCTTCGGCGGCTTCGGGTACTCGATGCTGACGCGACTGTTCGTCTACCTTCGCTTCGGGCCGCTGTCGGACGGCGCCGTCGTGGCCACGCATCCCATGGCCGACGCCGCCTGGGTCGGGTGCTTCGTAACCGCCCTCAACCTCATCCCGGTCGGGCAGCTCGACGGCGGCCGCATCGCCTACGCCCTGTCGGCCGGGCGGCACCGGATGGTCGGGGTGACGACGTGGGTGGTGCTGCTGGCGATGGGCGCCCTGACCGGCTCGCTGCACTGGTTCACGTGGGCGGCGCTGATCTTCCTTCTGATCGGGTTCGACCACACGCCGCCGCTGGACGCCATGACGCCGCTCACGCCCGGGCGCCGCTTGATCGGCGTGGGTTGCCTGGCCCTCTTCGTCTTGCTCATGCCGCCGATGCCGATTCCCATGTAGCGGACGCCATTCGGCGCCGGCGCGCCGGTCCGTGGATGGCACCGGCGGCGGCGTTGCGCTACTATCCGCGCCATGCCCGGCCGCCTCGATCGCCGGACGCTCGAAGCTCTCGTGCGCACGGGCGACGTCGATACCGTCCTCACCGTGTTCCCCGACGGCTATGCTCGGCTCATGGGCAAACGCCTCACGGCCCGCCACTTCCTCGAGCACGCGGTGGACGACGGCGTGCATGCCTGCATCTACCTCTTCACGGTCGACATGGAGATGGAGCCGCTGCCCGGCTTCACGCTCACGTCGTGGGAGCGC
>JBKOZA010000147.1:0-7823 GCA_046725675.1 Candidatus Methylomirabilota bacterium | reverse complement strand
CGGTTGAGGCCGACCGCCTCGAAGATCTGGGCGCCGCAGTAGCTCTGCAGCGTCGAGATCCCCATCTTCGCCATGACCTTGAGGATGCCCTTGTTCAGCGCCTTGATGTAATTGCGGACGGCCTTGGCGCGGTCGACGCCGGGCAGCACCCCCTGGTCGATCATGTCGTCCAGGGTCTCGAAGGCCACCCACGGGTTCACGGCGCCGGCCCCGTACCCGATCAGCAGGCACACGTGGTGGACCTCGCGCGCGTCGCCGCTCTCCACCACCAGGCCGCAGCGGGTCCGCTCGCCGCTCTTGACCAGGTAGTGGTGCACGGCGGCGGTCGCGAGCAGGCTCGGGATGGCGGCCCGCTCGCGGGTGATGCCGCGGTCGGAGAGGATGACGACGTTGTGGCCGGCGGCGATGGCGGCGCTCGCGCGCTCCTGCAGCTCCGCGAGCGCGCGCTCGAGGCCGGCGGCCCCCTCGGCCACCGGGAACAGCATCGGCAGCGTGACCGACCGGAACCAGGGGTGCGACACGTGACGGAGCTTGGCGGCTTCCGCGTTGGAGAGGACGGGATCGGGGATCACGATCTGCCGGCACGACTCCGGGCCCGGCTTCAGCAGATTGCCCTCGGGGCCGATCGTCGACTCCATCGAGGTGACCAGCTCCTCGCGGATCTGGTCCAGGGGTGGATTGGTGACCTGGGCGAACAGCTGCTTGAAGTAGTCGTAGAGCGGCCGCGGCCGGTTCGACAGCACCGCCAGCGCGGTGTCGGTGCCCATCGAGCCGATCGGCTCCTCGCCGGCCTTGGCCATCGGGCCCAGCAGCAGGCGCAGGTCCTCGTGGGTGTAACCGAAGGCGATCTGTCGAGCGAGCACGCTGTCGTGATCCGCCGCCGGCAGCGCCTGCTCGGGCAACTGGGCCAGCCGCACGACGTTGTCGCGGACCCAGTCGGCGTAGGGATGCTCGGCGGCCAGGCTGGCCTTGATCTCCTCGTCGTCGATGATCCGGCCCTGGGCGGTGTCGATCAGGAAGATCTTGCCCGGATGCAGCCGCTCCTTGATCGCGATCTGCTCGGGGGGGATATCGAGCACCCCGACCTCGGAGGCCATGATCACGAGCCCGTCGGTCGTCACGGAGTAGCGCGAGGGACGCAGACCGTTGCGATCGAGGACGGCGCCGATAGTGGTGCCGTCGGTGAAGGCGATCGAGGCCGGCCCGTCCCACGGCTCCATCAGCGAGGCGTGGAACTCGTAGAAGGCCCGCCGCTCGGGGCTCATCGACTCGTGGTTCTGCCAGGGCTCCGGGATCATCATGAGGATGGCGTGAGGCAGCGAGCGGCCGTTCATCACGAGGAACTCGAGCACGTTGTCGAAGGTCGCGGTGTCGCTGAGGCCGTCCCGCGTGACCGGCAGCACCTTCCGGAGATCGTCGGCGTCGAGCACGTCCGAGCGGCACAGCGCCTCCCGCGCGCGCATCCAGTTGATGTTGCCGCGCAGCGTGTTGATCTCGCCGTTGTGGGCGATGTAGCGATAGGGGTGCGCCAGCGGCCACGAGGGGAACGTGTTGGTGCTGAAGCGCTGGTGCACGAGCGCCAGGGCGGATTCCATATCGGGATCGACGAGGTCCGGGTACATCGTCTCGATCTGGTCGGCGCTCAGCATGCCCTTGTAGATGAGCGTGTTGCACGACAGGCTGGGGACGTAGGCGAAGGTCCGCTCCGGGATGTCGAGGCCGACCATTGCCTTCTCGAACAGCCGGCGGATGACGTAGAGCTTCCGCTCGAACTGGGCGCGGTCGCGCACGGCGGGACCGCGGCCGACGAGCACCTGCTTGATGGTGGGCTCGACGGCGCGGGCGCTGTCGCCGAGCAGGTGGTCGTCGGCCGGCACGTCGCGCCAGCCGAGCAGCACCTGTCCTTCCTCCTCGACGATCGAGTGCAGCAGCGCACGCACCTTGTCGGCTTGCAGCGGCTCGCGGGGCAGGAAGACGAGGCCGGCGCCGTACTCGCCCGGGGGCGGCAGCGCGAGCCCCAGTCGCGCGCACTGGCGGCGCAGGAAGCGGTCGGGCATCTGCACGAGGATGCCGGCGCCGTCGCCGGTGTTGGGCTCGCAGCCGCACGCGCCGCGGTGCAGGAGGTTCATGAGGACCCGGAGCGCCTTGCGCACGATGTCGTGGGACTTGCGTCCCTTGATGTCCACGACGAAGCCGACGCCACAGGAGTCGTGCTCGTAGGCGGGATCGTAGAGGCCCTGCTGGTTCATCCCTGCACCCCTCTGCCGGCGGTCCGCTCGGTTGTCGTGCTCTTGTGAAGAGTTGCACGATACTACTCGCGGTCTCAGCATTAGTCATTACGGGAAATTCATATCCCGGGTATCAGGAGCGCTAATGGTGTAGACTCGCCCCGTGCACCTGGAGACGCTCCGCCTGTACTGCGACGTGGTTCGCCTGCGCTCCTTCTCGCGGGGGGCCGAGCAGAACTTCGTGTCCCAGTCGGCGGCCAGCCAGGCGGTCCAGCAACTGGAGACGCAGCTCGGCGTAGCGCTGATCGATCGCACCAAGCGCCCCTTCGTCGTCACCCGCGAGGGCGAGGCCTTCTACGGCGCCGCCCGCGGCATTCTCGAGTCGTGGGAGAAGGCCAAGGCCGAGGTGGTTGCGGTGAAGGCGCGGGTGGACGGCACCGTGCGGGTCGCCGCGATCTACTCGGTGGGGCTGCACGACATGAGCCGGCCGATGCAGCAGTTCATGTCGCTCTACCCCGAGGCCCGCGTCCAGCTCGAGTGCCTGCACCCGCACAAGGTGGTCGAAGCCGTCCTCACCGGGGAGGCCGACATTGGTGTCATGTCCTATCCGCCGGCCGAGCGGGCGCTGCGGGTGGTGCCGCTGCGCGAGGAGCCGATGGCGCTGGTGTGTCACCCCCACCACCGCCTCGCCCGCCGCCGGATCGTCATGCCGGCTGAGCTCGGCGGCGAAGCGTTCGTCGCCTTCGACCCCGGTCTGACAATTCGCAAGGCGATCGACCGCGCCTTGCGCCAGCACAACGTGCGCGTGAACATTGTCATGGAGTTCGACAACATCGAAACGATCAAGCAGGCGATCATCATCGCCGCGGGCATCAGCATCCTGCCGCGGCGGACGGTGCAGAAGGAAGCGTCGATCAAGACGCTGGCCGTCGTGGACGTGGCCATGCCGAATCTCGTCAGGCCGGTGGGGATCGTGCACCGGCGCCAGAAGCCGTTGACGCCGACCGCCGAGCGGTTCGTGCAGATGCTGCACGAGGCCAGCGAGGCACCGCGCGCCGCCACGCGCGAGCGCGCGCACGACGGCGCCGGCGCCCCGGCGTGAGCGGCGGCGGGATCGCGCCGCCCGTCGAGGGCGCGCTCCGGCCGCGGGGGATCGTGACACTGAAGGGAGGCACCGATGACTGACTTCGACGAGATCGATCAGGACGCGGTCGAGAGCGAGCTGCAGGAGATCCGGGGCGCGCTGCTGAACGACAGGATCGCCGTCCTCGGGCCCGCCGAGCCGGTGTGCCTGCTCGAGAGCGCCACCGTGCAGGAGGCGATCGAGCGCATGCTGGCCCGCCGCCAGGCCGGCGTGCTGGTCGTCGATGGCGAGCAGCGCCTGATCGGCATCTTCACGGAGCGCGACGTGCTGACCCGGGTGGCCGGGAAGGGCCGCGATCCTCGGCAGACGACACTGGGCGCCGTGATGACGCGCGAGCCCGACGCGCTGGGGCCGGATGACCGCGTGGCGTACGCGGTCCACTCGATGAGCGTGGCCGGCTATCGCACGGTGCCGCTGGTTGACGCCGAGCGGCGGCCGCTGGGCGTGGTGACCGTGAGCGACGTGATTCGCTGGCTGGCGGGCCTGTTTCCGGAGGCGATTCTCAACCTGCCGCCGGCCGACCGGCTCAAGCGTCCGCACGAGATCGACGCCGGCTAAGCAGGCGATAAACCTTGCTCGCCGCCAGATCGTCCGATAAGATGAATTACGCCCTGCCGAAGCCTGCACCGGTACTCCGCCGGTCGGCCGACTCAGCGGTCATCCCGACGCCATCCTGGTGCCCGCACCGGGTGTGCGCAGTGAAGGCGGACCGAGCGATGCCGGACCGGATGCGCGGTGTCCAACTGCCAGAGAGGAAGAAGCGATGAGCGAAACGGCAACGCCCGTCAAAGGAGCCGGCAAGGCGCGCAGGGAGCTGGATCGGGCGGTGATCCGCTTTGCCGGCGACTCCGGTGACGGGATGCAGCTGACGGGCGAGCAGTTCACGACGGAATCGGCCTGGGCGGGCAACGACCTCGCCACGCTGCCCAACTTCCCGGCCGAGATTCGCGCCCCCGCCGGCACGCTGTTCGGCGTGTCGAGCTTCCAGCTGCAGTTCGGCAGCCAGCGCGTGTACACGCCGGGCGACCGGCTCGATTGCCTGGTCGCGATGAACCCGGCCGCGCTGAAGGTGCACCTGGCCGACCTCAAGCCGGGCGGTCTGCTCATCGTCAACACGGCGGCATTCGAGAAGCGCAACCTCGACAAGGCCGGCTACGCGTCGAACCCGCTCGACGATCCCGCCCTGGCGGAGCGCTACCGGCTGCACAAGGTCGACATGACCGGGCTCACGCACCAGGCCATCGCCGATCTGAAGCTGGACACCAAGGAAAAAGACCGCACCAAGAACTTCTTTGCGCTGGGTCTGGTGTCGTGGATCTACACGCGGCCGCTCGAGCCGACGCTCGAGTGGATCACCAAGAAGTTCGCCAAGAGCGAGGCGATCGCCGAGGCCAACACGCGCGTGCTCAAGGCCGGCCACGCCTTCGGCGAGACGGCGGAGTTCTTCGAGGAGTCCTACCGCGTGGAGCCGGCCGAGATGGCGCCGGGGCTGTACCGCGCCATGACCGGCAATCGCGCCCTGGCCTGGGGCCTACTCGCCGCCAGCCAGCGCTCCGGGCTGACGGTCGTCTACGGCGCCTATCCCATCACGCCGGCCTCGAGCGTCCTCGAGGAGCTGGCGATGCACAAGCGGTTCCGCGTCCGCACCATCCAGGCCGAGGACGAGATCGCGGCGGTGACCGCCGCCATCGGCGCCTCGTTCGGCGGCGCCATCGGTGTGACCTGCTCGAGCGGGCCTGGCATCGCCCTCAAGGGTGAGGCCATCGGCCTGGCCGTCACCGCCGAGCTGCCGCTGGTGATCCTGAACATCCAGCGCGCCGGCCCTTCGACCGGCATGCCGACCAAGACCGAGCAGGCCGACCTCATGCAGGCGCTCTACGGCCGCAACAGCGAGTCGCCGATCGTCGTGCTGGCGCCGGCCACGCCCGGCGACTGCTTCTACGTTGCCTACGAGGCCGTGCGCATCGCCCTCAAGTACATGGTCCCGGTGATGGTGCTGTCCGACGGCTTTCTCGCCAACGGCTCCGAGCCCTGGCTGATCCCCGATCCGGCCACGCTGCCCTCCATCTCGGTCCAGTTCCGGACGGAGACGGAAGGCTTCTTCCCCTACCTGCGCGATCCGGCCACGCTGGCCCGTCCGTGGGTGCGGCCCGGTACCCCCGGGCTCGAGCATCGGATCGGGGGGATCGAGAAGCAGGACGTCACCGGCAACATCTCGTACGACCCCGAGAACCACGACCACATGGTCCGCACGCGCGCCGAGAAGGTGCGACGCGTGGCCCAGGAGATCCCGCCGACGTCGATCAACGGCCCCGCCACCGGCGACCTGCTGGTCGTCGGCTGGGGCGGGACGTACGGATCGATCACGGCCGCCGTCGAGCGGGCGCAGACGGCCGGCAAGTCGGTGGCCTCGGTCCACCTGCGCCACCTCAACCCGCTCCCCCCGGACCTCGGCCACATCCTGCGCGAGTACCGCAAGGTGCTGGTGCCCGAGATCAACAGCGGGCAGCTCGTGCGGGTGCTGCGCGCCGAATACCTCGTCGACGCCGTCGGCTTCAACCGGGTACGCGGGCTGCCGCTGGCCAGCGAAGACATCGAAGACGCCATCAACCAACTGACCGGGAGTCAGCAATGAGCGTGACGGGGGCGGGCGCGGCAGCGCCGAGGTACACGAAGAAGGATTTCGAGTCCGACCAGGACGTCCGCTGGTGCCCCGGGTGCGGTGACTACGCCATCCTGAGCGCCATCCAGAAGTCGATGCCGGACCTCGGCATCCCGAAGGAGAACATCGTCTTCATCTCGGGCATCGGCTGCTCCAGCCGGTTCCCGTACTACATGAACACCTACGGCTTCCACACGATCCACGGGCGGGCGCCCGCGATGGCGACCGGACTCAAGGTCGCCCGGCCCGACCTCAAGGTGTTCGTGGTGACGGGCGACGGCGACGGGCTCAGCATCGGCGGCAACCACATGCTGCACGTGCTGCGCCGCAACGTCGACCTCACCATCCTGCTCTTCAACAACCGGATCTACGGCCTCACCAAGGGCCAGTACTCGCCGACGAGCGAGCTGGGGAAGGTGACCAAGTCGACGCCCCTGGGCTCGGCGGACCGTCCCGTGAACCCGCTGGCGTTCGCCCTCGGCTGCGGAGCCACCTTCGTGGGACGCACGGTGGATCGGAACATCCCGCACATGGACGAGCTGCTCAAGCGGGCCGCCGCCCATCGCGGCACCGGGTTCCTCGAAATCCTGCAAAACTGCAACGTGTACAACCACCTGACGTGGAACGTGGTCTACGACAAGGAGTCGCGCCTGGCCTACGAGCTGCGCCTCGAGCACGGCAAACCGCTGCTCTTCGGGCCGCCCGACGCGCGCAAGGCCGTCGTCATGGACGGGGTCACGCCGAAGGTGGTCGAGGCCAAGGGCGTGGCAGAGAGCGCCCTCTGGATCCACGACGAGAGGAACCTGAATGCCGCCAAGCTGCTCGCCGACCTCTTCGCGCCGGACTTCCCGGTGCCGATCGGCGTGCTGGCGGACATCGAGGCGCCGATCTACGAGAACGTCCTGATCGACCAGGAGCAGCGCGCGCTCTCCGAGCGTGGCCCCGGCGACATCGCCAAGCTCCTGACGTCGGGAGATACCTGGCGTATCTCGGAGGGGGGCTAGCACCTGCCTCCCCGCCGAGCGTAGATTGCGGCGGCAAAGCCGCCGCTCGAACGCCGACATCCGTTTCGTCGGCCGCCATCGAAGCACGGCCGTCGGTCCCCGGTACCGTCCCACTTCTCTCGATCTTCTGTGGGACTCGGCGGCCTCATCCGGTACGTGACGGGGTACACTGCTGGCGCTATGGCGTTGGGTGGGCATGTGGTGGCGGCGTTGGAGGGGATCGTCGGGCGGGACGGCCTCGTGGTGACCCCCGAGGGGCGGATGACGTACGAGTGCGACATGCACACGTTCTACAAGGGGGCACCGGACGCGGTCGTGCTGCCGACGCGCACGGATCAGGTCCAGGAGATCGTGCGGCTGTGTCGCGCGGCGCGAGTGCCGATCGTGCCGCGCGGGTCGGGGACGGGGTTGATCGGCGGGGCGATGGCGCCACAGGGCGGCGTCATGGTGGGAATGAACCGGATGGCGTCGATCGTCGAGATCGATCTGCCCAACCGCTGCGCGACCGTCCAGCCCGGACTGATCAATCTCTGGCTGTCGAACGCCGTGGGCGCGCGCGGCTGGTTCTTCGCCCCGGATCCCTCCAGCCAGATGGTGTCGTCCATCGGCGGCAACGTCTCCACCAACGCCGGTGGTCCCCACTGTCTCAAGTACGGGATCACCACCAACCACGTCCTCGGGCTCGAGCTGGTCACCGGACACGGCGAGCTGGTGACGCTGGGGGGCAAGGCCGTGGACGGGCCCGGCTACGATCTCACCGGCGTCGTCGTCGGCTCCGAGGGCAC
>JBKOZA010000146.1:0-2590 GCA_046725675.1 Candidatus Methylomirabilota bacterium | reverse complement strand
TCTATTGCTTCGGCGGCAACCCGCTCGATCGGGCCAGCGAGCGCCGCGATGACGGTGACTGGATCACCACGCTGCTCGACGACCCACGGACGCGACTCCTCCCGCTGCGCGACCTGAAGCCGTTCACCCGCGCCACGACGGTACCGTCGCTCGACTGGCAGCCGTTGGCGCAGTGGCGCGATCAGATCGACGGGGGCGCTCCGCTGATCTTCCTCGGCCTCGGCGACGGGCGTGCGCACTTCGCGATTGACGCGGCCGGCGCCGCCGTCGCGCCCGACGTCGACACCGCCTTGATCGACGTGCGCGCCCTCGCCCCCACGATCGCCCCCGGCGAGGCGGCCATCCTCGCCGAGGCCCGCTCCCTGCTCGACTGGCACGCGCGACATCGCTTCTGCGCGCAGTGCGGTTCGCCGACCAGGATGGCGTCGGCCGGCTGGAAACGGCACTGCCCCGCGTGTCGCGCGTCGCACTTCCCGCGCACCGATCCCGTCGTGATCATGCTCGCCGTTCGCGGCGATCGGGCCCTGCTCGGTCGCAACCGCAGGCGCCCGGGCGCGCGGTTCTCGTGCCTCGCCGGCTTCGTGGAGCCGGGCGAAACTCCGGAGGAGGCTGTGCGTCGGGAGGTACGCGAGGAGGCGGGCGTCCGCTGCGGGCGGGTGCGTTACCTCGCCGCGCAGCCGTGGCCGTTTCCGTCGAGCCTGATGATGGGGTTTCTGGCCGAGGCCCTGACCGAGGAGGTCACCGTCGATGCCGAGGAGCTCGCCGAGGCGCGCTGGTTCTCGCGCGACGAGATCCGGGGGATGGTGGCGCGGGCCGCCGCCGGCCCCGACGATCCGGCACAGGTGTCGCTCCCGTCACCCATCGCGATCGCCCATCACATCTGCCGGCGATGGTCGAGCGGCCGCGACGGCGTGTGATCATCTGAGCGCGAGCGTAGGGAGCGCCGGCCACGAACGGCCACTGCCGAGAGGACGATCATGGACAACGTAGAGTTCGAGCGCGAGCCGCCGACCAACTTGACGACGCTGATCATGGCCTTCGGGGGATGGATCGATGCCGGCCGGGCGGCTACGGGCGCTTTGCGTCACCTGACCCGCGACCTCCGAGCCGCACGGCTGGCCCGGATCGACCCGGAAGAGTTCTTCGTGTTCACTCAGGAACGGCCCGAGGTGCGACTGCGGGCTGATGGCGACCGTGACATCCACTGGCCGCTGAGCGAGTTCTTTGCGTGGGATCCAGGGGATGGCCGGAACGGCCTCCTCCTGTTCTGTGGCCCGGAGCCCCATCAGAGGTGGCGGACCTATACGAAGGCGCTCCTCGATGTGGCCGAGCGCTGCGGGGTGAGGCGGATCGTCTCGCTCGGGGCGCTCCTGGCGGGCGCTCCTCATACCCGGCCGGTACGTGTCACCGCCCGCAGCACCGACCCCGCCGCGCGCTCGTTGCTCGAAGCCTGGGGCATCTATCGTCGTCCGACCTACGAAGGCCCGACCGGCATTTCCTCGGTCGTCCTGGACGCGGCGGAGCGACGTGGAATGCAGCACGTCGGCTTCATGGGGCAAGCACCGCACTATCTACAAGATTCCGAGAATCCGGCGGCGATCCAGGCCCTGGTGAGCTATGTGGCCCGCCTGCTCGACCTCAACCCGGACATGTCCCACTTCGCCGAGGCCATCCAGGACTTCCGCACCCAATGTGACCAGGCGGTGGCGCGGGATCGCGCCACCCGAGAACACGTGCGGAAGCTGGAGCAGGAGTACGACGCGGAAGCGGCCGAGGAGCGGCCACCGCTGCCCGGCGGTGAGCTCGACTCGGACAAGTTGATGCAAGAGCTCCAGGACTTCCTGCGCAAGCAGCGGGAAGGAGGAGGTGGCGGCCGCTAGCCGGATTTCACGGCCATGCCCTCGATCCGCGCCCATTCCGCGTCGGTGACCGGCATCACCGACAGGCGCGCGATGCGGACCAGCGGAAAGTCCTTGAAGGCGGCGTCGGCCTTGATCTCGGCGAGCGTGACCGGCCTGGGAAGGCGTTTGACCGGTGCGACATCCACCGCGACGTACTTCCCGCCCGCGTCCTCCGGATCCGGATAGGGGTCGGATAGCGCCTTCACGATCCCGACCACCGCCTTCTCGTCACCGGTGTGGTAGTAGAAGATGCGGTCGCCCTTCTTGATGGCCCGAAGATGCTTCTGAGCCAGCGCGTTCCTGACGCCGCTCCAGACCGCCTTCTTGTCCTTCACGAGCGCGTCGAACCCGTAGTGGGTCGGCTCTTCCTTCACCAGCCAGTTCATGGTCCCCGCCTCGCTTCACGCCGTCTTCGGCGACCACCTGTATACGCGCTGCAGCGCTCCCCCCATCAGCGTGCGCTTGTCGCCGTCGGACAGGCGATCGCTGACCCGGAACGCTTCGACGCCCTGCTTGTACGTCAGCAGCCCGACCGCGCGGGTCCAGTCGGTGCCCCACATGCAGCGCTCGATGCCGAAGGCGTCGAAGATGCGCGCGAGCGGGTCCCAGATGTCCTTGAAGGGGAACGCCTCGCGAGAGAGCGTGCAGGCGCCGGTGATCTTGATCGCCACGTTGGGCTGGCCGGCGAG
>JBKOZA010000145.1:0-4046 GCA_046725675.1 Candidatus Methylomirabilota bacterium | reverse complement strand
GGGCACACGACGAGGCGGCCCTCGAGGTCGCCCTCACCCAGTGGGCCGCCGCGATGCGCGCACGCGTTGTCCAGGGCGTAGAGCCTGCCCTCGACGTTGAACAGCGCGAGTGTCCGGCCCTCGGCCTCGACCACCCGCGCTTGTCCCTCACCCACCTCACCCACCTCGGCCACCTTGACCCGCCTGGCTCCCGTCATGATCCCTCCCGGCCGCCGTCACGGCGCTCCTTCCGTCGGGTATCGAACGCGCCGTGGGTGTTGTCACGCCGCCGACGGCACGCGTTGTGCGTCTCAGGTCCTTCCGACGCCGTCTGCGGAGGAGCCGAATGCCCCAGGGATCGACCACGTTTCACGAGTCCGAGGATCACCTGAGCGCCACCACCCGCGATCTGCACCGGGCCATCGTGAGCCTGATGGAAGAGCTGGAAGCGGTGGACTGGTACCAGCAGCGTGTGGACGCCACCCACGACGAGGCCCTGCGCGAGATCCTCCGCCACAACCGGGACGAGGAAAAAGAGCACGCGGCAATGGTGCTGGAGTGGATCCGGCGTCGCGATCCGGGCTTCGACACGAAGCTGCGCGAGTACCTGTTCAGCGAGGGCTCCATCGTGGGACGCGAGGCCGCCCTCGAGCAGCAGGCAGCCGGCGCCGGTGGAAACCCCGGCGCCGTCGAGCGGAGCAACGGCACCGCCGCCAGCGTGGGCTCACTGCGAGGAGATCGGTGATGGACTACCTGCGCCGTCAAGCCGCGCCGCTGTCCGATCGTGTCTGGAAAGCGCTCGACGACGCCGTCGTGGGCGCCGCGCGCCACGTGCTGGCCGCACGCCGCGTAGCGACCTTCGACGGCCCCCACGGCTGGGAGCACGTGGCCACCCGGCTGGGCACGAGCACGCCCTGCCGCAGCGCCGAGGGCCAGGCCGTGGTCTGCGTGCCCGACGTGGTCCTGCTCTTCGAGGTGCGCGTCGACTTCAGCCTGCCGTGGAGCTCGATCGACGTGTTCGAGCGCGGCGCGCCGGTGCTGGACACCGCCGCGGCCGAGGCGGCCGCCCGCGAGGTGGCGCTGGCCGAGGACCGCGTGACCCTCTACGGGGATCCCGCGGGCAACGGGTTTCTCACCCAGCGCAAGGCGCCCCGCCTGCACGCGCAGGACTGGGCGCGCCCCGGGCAGGTGCTCGCCGACCTGGTCAAGGCCGTGGAGCTCCTCGACACCGGGGGCATTCCGGGCCCCTACGAGGCCGTGCTCTCGCCCGCCCGTTACTACACCTATCTGCAGGCCGTGGACGACAGCGGCTACCCGACCGCGCGCCAGCTGCGCGACGTGCTGGCCGCCGTCCATCGCTCCCCCGTCATGCGGGAGGCCGGCGCAGTGTTCTCCACCCGCGGCGGGGACTTCGTCATCAGTGTCGGCGGCGACCTCGCGACCGGCTATCGCCTGCACGACCGCGACGCGGTGCATCTCTTCTGCGTGGAAACCGTGGCGCCCCAGACGGTGACACCCGACGCCGTCTGCCTGCTGGAGGCCTGAGCCGGCCGAGCCGGGACCCCGGTCGCCTTGTCGCCCGTGGTACGGTGTAAGGGTCGCATGCCGTACCGGAGGTCGTCGCGCCGTCGTCGTTTCGGGCTCCTCGCCCTGCTGCTCGTCACGCTGCTCGCGGCCCCGGCGGCCCTGGCGGATCCCCGGAGCCTCGAGCGACCGACCCACCATCTGGTCAAGGGATTCCGGAACCTCGATCCGTCCTACGACTACACGATGGTCGGTCGCGCGGTGGGACTGTTGCGCAGGGTGGTCCACGACCGGCCCGAGCGCGGCGTGCCCCCGATACCGCTCGCCAACGACGGCGCGGCACTGCGGGCGAACGGAACCGAGCCGACCGTCACCTGGGTCGGGCACGCCACGCTGCTCGTCCAGCTCGAGGGCGTCAACATCCTCACGGATCCCATCTGGAGCGACCGCGCCGGGCCGTTCGGGGTGGGGCCCAAGCGGCTGGTGCCGCCGGGTCTCCGCTTCGAGGACCTGCCGCCCATTCACGCGGTGCTGATCTCCCACGACCACTACGACCACCTCGACGCGCGCACGGTCCAGGAGCTCGCCCGCGTGCACCACCCGAGGTTCTTCGTCCCGCTCGGGCTCGGGGCCTGGCTGGCCCGTCACGGCGTGCAGGACATCGTCGAGCTGGACTGGTGGCAGCGCCGGGCGTACCGGGGGCTGACGTTCGTGGCCACGCCGGCCCAGCACGGCTCCGGTCGCGGGCTCGCCGATCAAAACCTACGATTGTGGAGCTCGTGGGCCGTGCTCGGTCACCAGCGACGGTTCTTCTTCGCCGGTGACACCGGCTACAGCCGGGCGCTGGCCAGCATCGGCACGCAGCTCGGCCCCTTCGACGTGGCCGCCATTCCCATCGGCGGCTACAGCGCCTTCGGCGCCCGCCATCCCAACCACGTCAGCCCCGAGGAGGGCCTGCAGCTCTTCGAGGACGTCCGCGGCCGGCTGCTGGTCCCGATGCACTGGGGCACGTTCGCGCTGAACCTCGAGCCCTTCCGTGAGCCGCCGGAGCGGCTGCTGGCCGAGGCGGCGCGCCGCGGCCAGCAGGAACGCGTGGCCGTGCTCAGCCCGGGGCAATCGATCCACTGGTAGCGGCTTGTCATACCCCCGGCCCGCCCGTAAGCTGCCACGGCGGGGAGGGTGAGGATGGTCAGGCTGTACGAGAGCGACACGAACCGGCTGTGCGGCACGCTGAGCGACCGTCAGTACGAGGTGCTCGCCGAGGCTCTCGAGGAGGAGGATCTCGAGGAGGCCGACTGCACGATCAACGGCGAGACGATCGAGCTGCTCGAGGATCAGGGCGTGGAGCCTGACCTGCTCGAGCTGCTGCGGACGGCGCTCGGCGACAAGCCCGAGGTGGTCATCCGCTGCGAGCGCTCGTGACTCAGAGGCCCCGCATGATCAGGTCCCACCGCTGCCCCGCCCGCTCGACCATCGTCTCGACGTCCTCGGCGAGCGCGTGGCGGTCGGCCACCAGCGCCTCGGCAGCGCGCCGGACCGCGGCCAGGTATTCCGCGCGCCCGGCGTAGCGCGTCTCGATCGCCGCCCGCGGATCGCGGCGTTCGTGCTGCTCCTGAAGGGTTCGCGGGAAAGCCAGCGTCGATCCCATCATCGCCATGAGGTCTCCCGGGGCACCCTGTTCGGGGTGCCGCGGGTTCCAGCCGGTGAAGGTCGCCAGCGGTGCCTGGATCTCGACTGGCCGGATCCCCGCCGTCTCGTTGCCGTCCGCGTCCACCGCCGCCACGTAACTGGGATAGGCGGCGCCGACCTTGGGAGGCAGCTCGCTCACGACGCCCCGGGCGACGTCCGGCCCGAAGTCCAGCCGCGCCGGCCGTGTCAGGCGCTCGGGGAAGCGCACGCCAGGGATGGCGGCGAAGCGCGCCGCGGTCGACTCCGCCGGCACCGCCGTGCCGTCGGCCAGACGCGGGAAGACGCTCGGGGGCGGGGCTACGCCGTCGCGCACCCAGCGGTCGAGATTGACGAGCACGGCCCGCAACAGCGGCGCGTAGTCGGCGACGTTGAAGGGATGGGTGCCTCGCCCGCCCGTGTTGGGATCGGCCGCCAGCGGCGGCAGGGCGCCCGGTGTGTGCTGCGTGCCTGCAAACGCGTAGACGCGCGCGTCGGCGGCCGGCTCGACGTCGCGGCGGCCCGTCACGTCGGTGTGAACGAGCGAGGCGTCGCCCCGCCAGTACTCGGCCGAGGTGTTGATCGCGACGACCCGGGGCCGTCGGCCCCGCGCGGCGAGGCGCGCCAGCAGCCCATCACGCTGGCCGGTGACCGGGTCGGTCTCCTGCTCGTCGGTGAACGGGAACAGGCTGCCGACCGACTCCTGCGCGTTGAGCGAGGGTTGCCCGAAGCGGAGGTTGAACTCGCCGCGCCGCGCGCCCGCCACGTGCGGCACCACGGCGTCGAACACCATCCGCCCCTGCTCGTCCTCGTCGAGCCCGAGGTAGAGCAGGTGTCGCAGGAAGCGCCCGCTCTGCGACACGCCGAAGACGTACGCG
>JBKOZA010000144.1:0-2468 GCA_046725675.1 Candidatus Methylomirabilota bacterium | reverse complement strand
GCTGCTCGCCGCCCACACGGCGTCGGAGCTGGCCTCCACGCTCGACGAGCTGCTGATCGCGCGCTTCGTCCCGGCCGACCCGACCGCGTTCGACGTGATGCTCGACCGGCAGCGCCAGGCCGAGGCCGCCGGCTACGCCCGACTCGCCTGATCCGCCTCGGTTGACAAGCCGGGGAGCCGCGCCGACACTGTCGCCGCCCCGCGGGGCGACGGGAGGATCTGGCCATGCGCGACGCTGACGAGCACGTCCTCATTCCCACCCTAAAGCGCCAGCTCGTCGATCGGCAGATCGACCGGCGCGAGTTCCTCCGCTACGCCACGCTGCTCGGCCTGGCGGTGCCAGCCGCCGACGCGTTCGTGCGCAAGGTGACCGGCCAGTCGCTGGTGACGCCGGCGGCCGCCCAGAACCTTCCGCGAGGGGGCGTGCTGCGCCTGGGCATGCGCTGCCAGGACCTCAAGAGCCCGCACACCTACAGCTGGGTGGAGTCGTCCAACTCCGCGCGCCAGGTCCTCGACTACCTCACGATCACCGGGCCCGACAACGTCACCCGGCCGGGGCTGGTCGAGAAGTGGGAGGCGAGCCCCGACCTCAAGACCTGGACGCTGCGTCTGCGGCGTAGCGTGAAGTGGCACAACGGGCGGCCCTTCACGGCCGACGACGTCGTGTGGAATCTCAAGCACGCGCTCGATCCCAAGACCGGCTCCTCCATGGTCGGCCTCGTGAAGGGCTTCCTGCTCGAGGAGTTCGAGACGGGCGACAAGGACGACAAGGGCAACGTGAAGAAGTCCACGCGGCTGTGGGACGCCAGCGCTATCCAGAAGGTCGACACCCACACGGTGCGACTCACCGGCAAGACGCCGCAGCTCGCCGTGCCCGAGCAGCTCTTCCACTACCCGATGCTGATCGTCGACCCGACCGACAACGGCGAGTTCAAGGTGGGCAGCAACGGCACCGGGGCGTTCACGCTGGTGGAGAGCGAGGTCGGTCGCCGGCAGGTGCTCAAGGCGCGCAAGGACTACTGGGGCGGCGGCCCCAACCTCGACGAGATCCAGTTCATCGACCTCGGCGACGATCCGGCGGCGGCCGTGAGCGCGCTGGCCTCCAAGCAGGTGGACGGGCTGTACGCGGCGGACATCACCCAGCTCGACGCGCTGCAGAAGCTCTCGCACGCGCAGATGTACCAGGTCCCGACCGCCTACACCGCCACCGCGCGCGTGCAGCCGGTGAAGCCCTTCGACGACAAGCGCGTGCGCCAGGCGCTGCGCTACGCCATCGACTCCAACACGATCTTGCAGATCGCCCACAAGGGCCTCGGCCAGCCGGGCGAGCACCATCACGTGAGCCCGGTCCATCCCGAGTACGCGAAGCTGCCTCCGTTCCAGCGTGACGTCGCGAAGGCCAAGAAGCTGCTGGCCGACGCGGGCTATCCCGGCGGGATCGACACCGAGATCGTCTGCCGCCCGCAGCCCGGCTGGGAGCTGCTGGCGGTGCAGGCCATGGTCGAGCAGTGGAAGGAGGCCGGCATCCGCGTGAAGATCAACGTGATGCCGTCCACGCAGTTCTGGGAGGTGTGGACCAAGGTCCCCTTCGGCTTCACGACGTGGGCCCACCGCCCGCTGGGTGTCATGAGTCTGGCCCTGGCCTACCGCACCGGCGTGCCGTGGAACGAGTCGAAGTACTCCAACCCCGAGTTCGACCGGCTCCTCACGATGGCCGAGGGCACGATCGACGTGGCCGCGCGGCGCGAGGTGATGACGCAGCTCGAGCGGATCCTCCAGGACGACGGGCCGATCGTGCAGCCGGTCTGGCGCGCGATCTTCACCTTCATGGACAAGCGCGTGCAGGGCTTCAAGGTGCACCCGACGCTGTACCTGTTCGGGCACCAGCTAGCGATCAGTTGACTCGGAAGGGGGGCTTCGCCCCCCTTCCGACGGTCGTCGCGCGCCGGACGGGGCGCTCCTCCCTGCCTCCCCCCAGAACTAGGATTGCGCGGGCGAAGCCCGCGCTCGGAGCGGCGTTAACTCGGGGGGCGGCCGAAGTAATTCGTCCACGCCAGCTCCAGCAATCCAGGCGTGACGGTGTGCGGCTGATTTTCGAAACGGCAAATGTCAATGCAGCGCTCCAGCAGGTCCCGGGGCTCGCACGGCACGAGTGGCCGCCCCTCGTGCTGGTACCAGTTGAGCAGGCGGTCGAGCAGGGGCCCCTCGAGGCGAAGGCCGTGCCGCTCGGCATAGCGCTCGAATATCCGTCCGTACGTCTCGGGCGTGACCGGCTCCATCCGTAGCCGATAGCCCGTCCGACGCAGAAAGGCATCGTCCACCAGGGCGGCTGGTTCGAGATTCGTCGCGAAGATCAAGAGCTGCTCGAATGGCACCTGGATCTTCTTGCCCGTATGGAGCGTCAGATAGTCCACGCGACTCTCGAGCGGGATGATCCACCGATTCAACAGGTCGCGCGGCTCCACGCG
>JBKOZA010000143.1:0-6252 GCA_046725675.1 Candidatus Methylomirabilota bacterium | reverse complement strand
GGGCGACCAGCAGGATTCGCCCGCGCGGAACGCGATCGGCCACGATGCCGGTGAACGGCCCGACCACCATGAGAGGCGCCGCCCGCGCGAACGCCGCGACGCCGACCATGAATGGCGAGCCCGTGAACTGCAGCGCCAGCCATCCCAGCGTGACGAGATCCATCCACCGCGCCACGTTCACGCAGAGCCCGGAGACCCAGAGCCGGCGATAGCTCGGTTCCTGGAATACCTCGACGGCGATGAGGCGGCCGGCGACGCTGCCGGCGGAGGACGCGATCAGCGCATCTGGCCCGTGCGCACGAGGATCCAGGAATTGATGCCGGTGTCGGGCGGCGAGCCACTGAGCAGGGTCACCATCGTGGCGATCTCACTGCGGTGGTGCGTCGCGTGGTTGGCGACGTGCTGAAGGAGCTGGCCCAGCGGCGCCGAGTAGGCCTTGCCCTCGGTGTTCCGGAAGTCCACGGCACGGGTGAGGTCGGCCTCGCCGAGACCGTCGACGAACGCGCGCTCCTCGGCTTCTAGGGTGTCCCACTTCTGACGGACAGCCGCCATGGTGGTGAGCTCGGCGCCCGGCATCGTGGTCGGCGAGGTGCCCTTCCAGCGGCTCAGCCAGATCGATTCGGCAGCGTAGAGGTGCGCGAACATCCGGGTGACCGTCGGCACGCTGAAGTGCTTGCCAACCTCGCGCCCGCAGACCTCCTCGCCGAGCCCCGCGGCAAAGTCGAAGAGCCGGTGGTTCGCCCAGCGGTTGTACTCGTAGAGATCACGGATCATTGCCAGGCTCATCGCGCGCTCCCTACTCGAGGACGGCGACCGTGTCGCCCTCCTGCACGGTCTGGCCTTCCTGCACGCTGATCTCCTTCACCACGCCCGCCCGCGGCGCTTCCACGGGGATCTCCATCTTCATCGACTCCAGCACGATGACGGGGTCACCGGCGCCGACGCGGTCGCCGGTCTTGGCGGCGATCTGGAAGACGACCCCGGTGATGTGCGCCTTGATCTGTTCGGGCATGGACGAGGCTCCTCTTGTCGGCCGAGAGTTTAGCGGAACGCGCCCTGCTCCACCATCTGGGTGTGGAGCGCGCCGCGCCGGACGTCCGGGTGCTCGAGCACCCGCCTCAGGAACGGCACCGTGGTGCGCACGCCCTCCACCACGGTGGCGTCCAGCGCCGCCCGCATGCGCGCCAGCGCTTCCTCGCGGCCGTCGCCGCGCGCCACCAGCTTGAACAGGAGCGGGTCGTAGTGGACGGACACCGCCCCGCCCGCCTCGACGCCGGACTCCACCCGCAACCCTTCGCCGGTCGGCACGTCGAGCCGCGTCAGCGTCCCGGGGGAGGGCAGGAAGTTCCGCTCCGGGTCCTCGGCGTACACGCGACACTCGACCGCCCAGCCCCGCTGCGTGATCTCGTCCTGCCGCCATCGCAGGGGCTCGCCGGCCGCCACCCGCAGCTGCTCGACGACAAGGTCTAGGCCGGTGACCTCCTCGGTCACCGGATGCTCGACCTGGATGCGCGTGTTCATCTCGATGAAGTAGAAGCGGCCGGCGGCGTCGAGGAGGAACTCGAGCGTCCCCGCGTTGACGTAGCCGATCGAGCGGGCGCCGGCCACCGCCGCCTCGGTGAGGCCGCGCTTGGTTTCCGGGTCGAGGCCGGGCGCCGGCGACTCCTCGATCAGCTTTTGATGGCGCCGCTGGATCGAGCACTCGCGCTCGTGGACGTGGACCACCGCGCCGTGGGTGTCGGCGAACACCTGAACCTCGACGTGCCGCGGCCGCTCCAGGTAGCGCTCGAGGTAGAGCGCACCGTCGGCGAACGCCGCTTGCGCGCGGCGTGCCGCACCGGCGAACGCGGCGGCGAGGTCTGCGGGACGCTCGACGCGGGCCATCCCGATGCCGCCGCCGCCGGCCGCCGCCTTGAGAATGAGCGGAAACCCGATCCCCGTCGCGATCGCCTCCGCCGCGGTGGCGTCGGCCACGGGGCCGGAGCTGCCCGGCACGGTGGGCACCCCGGCGGCGGCCATGAGGTAGCGGGCGTGGCTCTTGTCGCCCATGGCGCGGATCGCTTCCACCGGCGGGCCGATGAAGGTGAGGCCGGCCCCGGCGCACGCCTCCGCGAAGCGCCAGTTCTCGGAGAGGAACCCGTAGCCGGGGTGCACGGCATCGGCCCCGGTGCGGCGAGCGGCGTCCAGGATGCGCTCGACGTCGAGGTAGCTCTCGCGCGCCGGCGCCGGCCCCAGCAGCACGGCCCGATCGGCGTCGCGCACGTGGGGGGCGTCGCGATCGGCCTCGGAGAACACGGCGACGGAGCCGACGCCGAGGCGGCGGCACGCGCGGAACACGCGTCGGGCGATCTCGCCGCGATTGGCCACGAGGACCGCCCGGAACACTAGGACGCCGGCTCGGAGACCGCGACCTCGACGGCCGCGATGCGCCACCCGTGCTCGGACGGGGCCCAGCGCTCCTGCAGCACGACGCTGGCCCGCGGCCCGTGCAGGCGCAGCTTGACGATGCGCTGGCGACCCAGCCGCGCGCAGCCGACGACCTCGACTCGCGTGAACGGACCGTCGAGCGCGGCCAGGTTCGCCACGACCTCGGGCCCGGCCTGCGGCGCGACCACGTCCTGGAGCGCGGTCGCGCCACCGGCCGTCAGCGCGCGGCGGTGGGCCTCGACGGGCCCGGTGAGGTCAGCGAGCGCCGTCTCACGTTCGAACGGTGGTGGTGGCGGCACCAGGTCCTGGGCCACGCTGGCCGGATCGGGCGCGATGGCCGGCGAGACGATCAGCGGCGCCTCGACGTCGCCGCTGATGCCGCCCGCGGCGGCGAGGGCATCGAGCAAGCGGCTCTCCCAGGCCTGCACGCGGGGGACGAGCGCCGGCTCCGAGGCCAGCAATCGCTGCAGGACGTGGGCGCCGGCGGCGGCGTGACGCCGCTCCTCCTCGATGCAACGGGCGAGAATGCGCCGCGTGGGCGGTTCGTAGACGGGATTCGTCACCGTCAGGTGGCGCTCGTACACCGTGGCCAGGTGCGGCTTGAGCACGCAGTAGACGGCGACGACACGCTCCGCGGTCTGCGTCGGTGCCTCGGCCGTCCCCACCAGACTCGAGAACGCGACGACGCCGTCGTTGGCCGGCTCCGACTGCTGGGCGGGGGCGCGAAGCTCGGGCAAGCGGCGACCCCAGAGGTCGGCGTGCTGCGCACAGTCCCATACGTGGCGGCCGAAGAGCAGCTTGGCGTCCAGTTCGGGGGTGAGCGCGATCCACCCCCCCAGCAGCCGCATCAAGCGCTCTTCGATGTAGCGATAGTGTCGGATGCGCCGGGCGGCGACGTCGACCGAGAAGTGTCCAGACAGCGAGTGAGCGGTCAGCTAGTACACCTGGGAGCGCTGCGTGCTCTTGACGAGCCGCTCGATCTCCTCGTCCGTGAAGCCGGCCAGGCGGCGGGCGTCCTTGGCGATCGAGATGGGCACGGCCTCGTGGTGGCCGTCCTGTCGCTGGCCGCCCAGGTTGAAGCGCTCGTCGATCGACTCCTGGAAGTCGATCGCCCGCCGACGCCGCTCGGGATCCCCCTGGGTCAGCTCGTTCAGCCACCGCGAGCCCATCCGCACGTGCGTGATCTCGTCGGCCAGCACGTAGTCGACGGATCGCTCGAGCACGGGGTCGCCGATCTTCTTCGCGATGTGGACGAGCTGGTTGAACACGTCGCAGGCCAGGCCCTCCAGGCCGCGGTTGACGCCGGCCACGCGGGCGGCGGCGTCCTCGGCGCAGGCGCATCGCCACAGCAGGGTCGTCTCCGGAAACTCGCCGACGTAGCCACCGAGATGGTCGAGCAGCCCGAGGTACGTCTCGACGTGGCGCGACTCGTCCCAGACTTGCCGCGCCATGTCCAGCGTGAACTCCCACGGCGCGTCGGGGAAGTCGAAGACGGTGCGGCCGGCTCCCTCCATGGCCTGGAGCTCACCAACCAGGATGCCGTGAACGCGGTCACGCATCGAGTCGCGACTGGCCAGGTCCGGGAACGGCGGCAACCCCTGCTCCACCTTGAGCGAGGCCACGTCGCGCGTGCGCATGCGCACGAAGCGGTCCTCGCGAGCGAGCTTGTCGTAGGCAATCGGGCGTTCCATCCGAGTCTCCCAGCGCGACTGAACTGCTGTTCAGCGAGTGTAAACGAAGGCCCGCGTGCCAGCAACCAGTCTAGGCGTCGTCCTCGTCGTGGCCGAGCAGCCGCGCGGGGACGATCGCGGACTTGCCGAAGCGCCCGGTGATGCGGTCGACCGCGCGGGCCAGGCGCTCGCGGCGCACGGCGGCCGGATCGAGCAGCGAAAGCTGGCCCCGCGCCTCGGCGCGCAACGTGGAGGTCGACACGCCGATGAGGCGCACCGGCTGGACCAGCGGCTCGCGGGAGAGGAGGAGCGCCGCCCGGCGGTAGATCTCGAGCCCGTCCTGGGTGGGATCGCCGGTGTGACTGCGGGTGAGGGTGCGGAAGTCCGCCCAGCGCAGCTTGAGGGTGACGCGGCAGGCGGCCAGGCTCTCGGCGCGCAGCTCGCGGGCGACGCGCTCGGCTTGCCCGCGCAGGGTCTCCTCGAGCTTCGCCAGGTCGCGGCAGTCCCGGCCGAACGTCGTCTCGGCGCCCATCGACTTCGGCGCTGAGAAGGGCTCGACCGGGCGGGCGTCACGCCCGAACGCGAGGGCCAGCAGGTCGGGGCCGTGGGGCCCGAGGCGGGCGGTAAGGACGGCGGGGGCCAGGCGCTGGAGCTGGCCGATCGTCGTCACGCCGAGCGTCTGGAGCTCGCGCGCGGTGGCCTTGCCCACGCCCCACAGGCGCTCGATCGGCAGCGGCGCCAGGAAGTCGGCCTCACGGCCCGGCGGCACGACCACGAGGCCGTCGGGCTTCTCGAGGTCGGAGGCGACCTTGGCCACGAACTTGTTGCTGGCCAGGCCGGCCGAGGCGGTGAGCCCGGTCTCCGCGCGGATCCGCGCCTTGATCCCGCGTACGGCCTCGCGGGGCGGGCCCCACAGCGTCTCGGTACCGCTCAGGTCCAGGAAGGCTTCGTCCACCGAGACGGGCTCCACGAGCGGCGTGTACTCGCTGAGGATCGTCATGATCTCC
Organism: Candidatus Methylomirabilota bacterium; assembly: GCA_046725675.1. Classification (GTDB taxonomy): domain Bacteria; phylum Methylomirabilota; class Methylomirabilia; order Rokubacteriales; family CSP1-6; genus AR5. The sequence goes on along the minus strand of JBKOZA010000143.1, from coordinate 1,148 downwards.
GCGGACACGCGCGCGTACTTCGACATGTCCACCGGCAGGTACACACCGTGCGGGCACAGTCGATAGGCGCGCGAGATGGGCATCGCCGAGCGGACGCCGAAGACGCGCGCCTCGTACGAGCACGCCGAGACCACGCCGCGTCCCTTGGGATCGGCGCCGACGATCACCGGCTGGCCGCGCAGCTCCGGTCGGTCGCGCTGCTCGACCGCCGCGTAGAACGCGTCCATGTCCACGTGCGCGACGGCCCGGGTCGCGGCGGCCATGATCCCTCGCTCAGCTCCCGGTGACGAAGGCGAACCGGTACTCCGGCCCCCACGACTCGTCGAACCCCTCGAGACCCAGCTCGCGCCGGCCGGCGTTGCTCCACAGGCAGACGACGTCGCGCCGGCCGAAGACGCCGAGCCACGGCTCGTGCAGGAAGATGATCGGCCGTTCGCGCTGGGCCTCGGGATGCGTGATGCCGAAGTGGAGCGCGTCCTCGTAGGTCGGCCGCTCGAGGCCGTGCTGGCGGGCCTCTGCCACGACGTCCTCGAAGCTCACCGCGTGGTCGAACTGCAGCAGCATGATGCCTCGCAGGCGGGGCGGGGTGGCCCGGTCGGCGGGAAAGTTCTCGGACGTGATCGCGGCGTGTGCGTAGCCGTAGTCACCGGCCGCCACCAGCTCCTCGGTCGACCGCCCGCCGCCGACCGTGACCGGATAAACGCGCGTGGACAACCTCAGCCTCGGGCGAGGCCGATCTCGGGGGCCACGGCGGTGAGCGCCTCGACCACGAACGCGATGTGAGCGTCGAGGTCGACGCCCAGCTCGTCGGCGCCGCGGTAGACGTCGTCGCGGTTCACCGAGCGGGCGAAGCCCTTGTCCTTGAGCTTCTTGCGGACCGACGCGGGCTCGAGGCCGGCAACGACCTTGCCCGGCCGCACCAGCGCGCACGCGTGCACGAAGCCGGTCAACTCGTCACAGGCGTAGAGGGCCCGGTCCAGGCGGCTGACGCGCGGCATGCCGGCGTAGTCGGCGTGGGCGAGGATCGCGTAGACGATGTCGCGCTCGACACCGCGGGCCACGAGGATCTCGGCGCCCTTCACCGGATGGTGAGGCGCCCGCGGGTGCATCTCGTAGTCGAAGTCGTGCAGCATGCCGGCGATGCCCCA
>JBKOZA010000142.1:0-4966 GCA_046725675.1 Candidatus Methylomirabilota bacterium | reverse complement strand
CCGACCGGGACCTCGCCCTTGATCTCGTCGGCCACGCCGACCACCGCGCACTCGGCGACGTCCGGGTGCGCCGAGAGCACTTCCTCCATGGCGCCGGTCGACAGCCGGTGGCCCGCCACGTTGATGATGTCGTCGACGCGGCTCATGATGTACAGGTAGCCGTCCTCGTCGCGATAACCGGCGTCGCCGGTGAGGTAATAGCCGGGGTGCTTGGCCAAGTAGGATTTCTCGTAGCCGGCGTCGTTGTTCCACAGCGTCGGCAGGCAGCCGGGCGGCATCGGCAGCTTGATCGCGATCGATCCGATCTGCCCGGCCGGCATCTCGTCGTTGACGTCGCTCAGCACACGCACGTCGTAGCCGGGGACGGCGCGGGTCGGCGAGCCCGGCTTGACCGGCAGCATGCCGAGGCCGACGCAGTTGGCGGCGATCGGCCAGCCGGTCTCGGTCTGCCACCAGTGATCGACCACCGGGACCTTCAGGCGATCGCGCGCCCACAGCAGCGTATCGGGGTCGCAGCGCTCGCCGGCCAGGAACAAGGTGCGGAAGCGCGAGAGATCGTACTTGCCCATGTGCTCGCCGCGCGGATCCTCCTTCTTGATCGCGCGGAACGCCGTGGGCGCGGTGAACAGCGCGTTCACGCCGTGCTCGGCGATGAGCCGCCAGAAGGCGCCCGGGTCGGGCGTCCCCACCGGCTTGCCCTCGTAGAGGATCGTGGTGCAGCCCTTCAGCAGGGGCGCGTAGACGATGTAGGAGTGACCGACAACCCAGCCGATGTCGGAGGCCGCCCAGTAGCACTCCCCCGCCCCCATCCCGTAGACGGCGCCCATCGAGTACTTGAGGGCGACGGCGTGGCCGCCGTTGTCGCGCACGACGCCCTTGGGAATGCCGGTCGTGCCAGACGTGTAGAGGATGTACAGCGGATCGGTCGCGGCCAGCGGCACGCACTCGGCCGGGGCAGCGCCGCTCACGAAGTCGCCCCAGTCGAGGTCGCGGCCCTTCACCAGCGGCGCCGCCTGCTGGGCGCGCTGCAGGATCACGCAGCGCTCGACCTTGTGGGTGGCCAGCTCGATTGCCCCGTCGAGCAGCGGCTTGTACGGGATGACGCGGTTGACCTCGATCCCGCACGAGGCCGAGAGGATCATCCGCGGCTTGGCGTCGTCGATCCGCTTGGCCAGCTCGTTCGACGCGAAGCCGCCGAAGACGACCGAGTGCACGGCGCCGATGCGCGCGCAGGCTAGCATCGCGACCACCGCCTCCGGCACCATCGGCATGTAGATGATCACCCGATCACCCGGCCCGATCCCCTGCCGACGCAGTGCGCCGGCCACGCGCGCGACCTCGTCGCGCAGCTCGGCATAGGTGAGCGTGATGATCGTCCCGGTGACCGGGCTGTCGTAGATCAGCGCGCGCTGCTTGCCACGGCCACGGTCGACGTGCAGGTCGAGGGCGTTGTAGCAGGTGTTGAGCACGCCCCCGGTGAACCAGCGATAGAACGGGGGCCGCGAGTCGTCGAATACGCGATCCCACCGCCGCTCCCAGTACAGATCCTCGGCCGCCGCCGCCCAGAACCCCTCGGGATCTCGCAGCGACCGCGCGTATGCCTCCTCGTACTGGCTCTTCATCGAGATCCTCCGTCCCGGAAAGGTATCCGCGCCGGCCGAAGGTGGCAAGTCCCTGTAGTACGATAGGCCCCCGGCATGGCGCGATACTTCTGTCACGAGCATCCGGACGTCCTGACGCTGGCGACGCGCGCGCTCGACGCGCGTCCGGGAGCGGTCGCCCTCGAGCAGACGCCGTTCCATCCGGGCGGCGGCGGCCAGCTGGCCGACCGCGGCCTGTTGCGCTGGAGCGACGGCGAGGCGGTCGTGGTCGGGTTCGAGTCGCGCGAGGGTCGGCTCTGGCACCTGCTGTCGGCGCCGGTGGAGCCGAGCGGCGCTGTCGAGGCGGTCGTCGATCCGGCGTTCCGTACGCTGATGACCGAGCTGCACACCGGCACCCACGTCCTCAACGCGCTCGTTTACCAGCAGTTCGCGGGGGCGCTGGTGACCGGGGCCCAGCTCAACGAGGACGGCACCGCGCGCATGGATTTCGATCTGCCCGACGCCGACAACGAACGGCTGCGCGCGCTCGAGCCGGCGATCAACGACGTCATCCGCCAGGATCTGCCGCTGCGATTCACCTACGTGCCGCTGGACGAGGCCGTCGCCCAACCGGGCCTGCTCCGCAGCAAGTCGGTGGCGCCCCCACCGGACGAGGACGGCACCGTGCGCATCGTCGAGATCGTGGGGCTCGACCGGCAGGCGTGCGGCGGCACCCATCTGGCGTCGACGGCGCGCTCGCGGCCGCTGCGCATCCTCAAGATCGACAACAAGGGCCGCCACAACCGGCGCGTGCGCATTAGCCTGGCCTGAGCGCGCGCCGGCCGCGGACGGAGCCGGCCAGCGCCTATAGTCGATCAGACGCCCAGCCAGCTCCGCTCGGCGTGCTGGCGCGCTTCGAACGCGCGGATCTGCGCCTCGTAGCCGAGCGTCAACGCGATCTCGTCCTGGCCGGTCAGCAGCATCCGCCGCGCGAAGGCGTCGACGTCGAACCGGTGCGTGGCGCCGTCCGGCGCCGCCACGGTCTGCGCCTCGAGGTCGGCGGTGATCGTCGCGCCCGGCCGCGCGTGGAGCTGTCGCCGGAGGTCGGCGACGAGGTCCGCGGGCAGGATCATCGGCAGCAGACCGTTCTTGAAGCAGTTCTGGTGGAAGATGTCGCCCAGGCTCGGCGCGATCAGGCATCGGATGCCGTAGGCCATCAGCGCCCACACCGCGGCCTCGCGCGAGGAGCCGCAGCCGAAGTTGTCGGCCGCGACGAGGATCGTGGCCGGGCGATACGGCGGCTGGTTGAGCACGAACTCCGGGCGCTCGGCACCCTCGGCAGTGAAGCGGACGTCGTGGAACAGGTAGCGCTCATAACCGGCGCTGCCCTGCGGCTTGCGCAGGAAGCGGGCGGGGATCACGCGGTCGGTGTCCACGTTGGGCAGGTCGATCGGCGCCGCCACCCCGGTGTGCCGCGTGAACGCCCGCACGCTCAGCCCACCAGCGCGCGCACGTCGGTGAAGCGCCCGGTGACGGCGGCGGCCGCCGCCATGGCGGGAGACATGAGGTGCGTGCGCGCGCCCTTGCCCTGGCGGCCCTCGAAGTTGCGGTTGGACGTGGACGCCACCCGCTCGCCCTCGCGGGCAATCTCGCCGTTCATCCCCACGCACATCGAGCAGCCGGCCTCGCGCCACTCGAAGCCCGCGTCGCGGAAGACGCGGTCCAGACCCTCGGCCTCCGCCGCCTGCTTCACCAGCCCCGAGCCGGGCACCACCCAGGCTGGCACGACGGCGCGCCGGCCCCGGGCGACGGCGGCGGCCGCGCGCAGGTCTTCCAGCCGGCTGTTCGTGCAGGAGCCGATGAACACGCGGTCCACCGTGACGTCGGTCAGCGGCAGGCCGGGGGTGAGGCCCATGTAGCCGAGCGCGCGCTCGAGAATCTGACGGCGCCCGGCGTCGGCGGCGGCGGCCGGATCGGGCACGCGCGCGGTGATGGGCAAGGCGTCCTGCGGGCTCGTGCCCCAGGTCACCGTCGGCGCGATCGCGGCGCCGTCGAGCCGGACCTCGCGATCGAAGACCGCGTCGGGGTCGCTCGGCAGCGCGCGCCACTCCGCCAGGGCCCGCGTCCACGCCTCGCCCTTCGGAGCGAACGGCCGCCCCTGTAGATACGCGAACGTCGTGTCGTCGGGCGCCACCATGCCGCTGCGCGCGCCGGCCTCGATGGACATGTTGCAGATCGTCGCCCGCTCGCCGATCGACATCGCGCGGATCGCCGCGCCCGCGTACTCGATCGCGTGGCCGACGCCGCCGCCGGCGCCGATGGTCGCGATGATCGTCAGGATCACGTCCTTGGCCGCGATGCCGGGGCCCAGGCGCCCCTCCACGCTGATGCGCATCGTCCGGGGCTTGCGTTGCCAGATCGTCTGCGTGGCCAGCACGTGCTCGACCTCGCTCGAGCCGATGCCGAAGGCCAGCGCGCCGAGCGCGCCGTGGGTGGCAGTGTGACTGTCGCCGCACACGAGCAGGATGCCGGGCAGCGTGAGCCCCTGCTCGGGCCCGATGACGTGCACGATGCCCCGTCGCGCGTCACCCCGCCCGAACAGCAGGATCTCCTGCGCGGCCGTGTGCGTGGACAGCGCGTCGATCATGCCGGCGATCTCGGTGTCGGGCGCCGGGGCGCCCGGCGACGTCAGCACGTAGTGATCCGCCGTCGCCACGCAGAGATCCGGCCGCCGCACCCGCCGCCCGGCCCGCGCCAGCCGCGCGAAAGCCGCCGCCGAGCCCTCGTGCAGCAGATGTCGGTCGACGTACAGGAGGACGTGACCCCCGGGCCCTTCGGCCACGACGTGCCGCGCCCAGATCTTGTCGAACATCGTCGACGCCACGGTGACGAAAGAGTACCGGCTCTCGCCCCCCTGCTCAACGGCCCATCCGATCGCCCGGCGAGCGGACGAAGGCGACGCGCTTGCGTTTGACGATTGAGCCGCCCTATCGTCCCGGCATGGACCGCCGCCGCTTCCTCCTGACCTCGCTGGCCGGCGCCCTCGCCGCGCCGCGTGTCTCCGCAGCGCAGCAGGCAGCCGGGCCGTTGCCGCGAATTGGCGTGCTGCTCTTTCTGCCGATGACACAGGCCGCCCAAGAGGACTTTCGTCGAGGTCTTCGTGACCACCGCTACGTCGAAGGAAAGAACGTGCTCGTCGAATGGCGGTCGGCGGCGGGTAGCACCGACCGCGCAAATGTCCTGGCGGTTGAGCTGGTTAGACTCAAGGTCGCTGTGATCGTTGCCGAATTTACGCCAGCGATACGAGCCGCGAAGAATGCAACGCCGACGATCCCGATCGTCATGGCGTCAGCCGGCGATCCCGTCGCGACAGGACTTGTTGCGAG
>JBKOZA010000141.1:0-4294 GCA_046725675.1 Candidatus Methylomirabilota bacterium | reverse complement strand
TACGCGGGGACGCCGCCGCTCGTCGCCTTCGGGCTGCGCATGTGCGCGCCCGTGCTGTTCCGCTTCGGGACCGACGCCCAGAAGAAGCGCTTCCTGCCCAAGATCTACAGCGGTGAGGAGTTCTGGTGCCAGGGCTACTCGGAGCCGGGCTCCGGCTCCGACCTGGCGTCGCTGAAGACCCGCGCCGTCCGCCAGAACGGCCACTATCTCGTCACCGGCCAGAAGATCTGGACGACGCTGGCCCACTACGCGGACTGGATCTTCTGCCTCGTCCGCACCGACAGCGGCACCGAGAAGCGCCAGGAGGGCATCTCGTTCCTGCTGATCGACATGAAGACACCGGGCATCACCGTGCGGCCGATCTACCTGATGGACGGGGGCCACGAGGTCAACGAGGTGTTCTTCGACGACGTGAAGGTGCCGGCCGAGAACCTCGTGCACGAGCAGGGCAAGGGGTGGACGGTCGCCAAGTACCTGCTCGGCTACGAGCGCATGGGCACCGGCCGGATCGGGGTCTCCAAGCGCGAGCTGCGCCGCCTGAAGCAGGTCGCGGCGGCCGCCCGGCAGGACGGCCAGCCGCTGCTGGAGGACCCGCGCTTCCGCGACCGGCTCTCGCGCGTCGAGGTCGAGCTGATGGCGCTCGAGATCACCAACCTGCGATTCCTCGATCAGCTCCGCCGCGGGGGCAAGCCGCCCGGCGCCGAGGTGTCGCTGCTCAAGATCAAGGGCACCGAGATCCAGCAGGCGCTCACCGAGCTGATGATGCAGGCGGCCGGGCCCTTCGCCCAGGCCTTCCGCCCGATCGACGCCGATCCCGACTTCGACCGCTTCACGGCGGCGCTGGCGCCGCGCTACTGCAACCTCAGGAAGGCGACCATCTACGCCGGGTCCAACGAGATCCAGCGCAACATCATCAGCAAGCTGACGCTCGGCCTGTGAGCGGGGAGAGCACGCGATGAACTTCGAGCTCAGCGACGAGCAGCAGCTCCTGGCCGAGACCATCAAGCGCTTCGTCGCCACCCACTACACCTTCGAGGCGCGCGCCAAGATCCTGGCCTCGCCGTCGGGCTGGAGCGACGACGTGTGGGCGGCCATCGCCGAGATGGGGCTGCTCGGCCTGCCGTTCGCCGAGGCGCACGGCGGCTTCGGCGGCACCACCGTCGACGTGATGCTGGTGATGGAGGCGATCGGAGAGGGCCTGCTCGTGGAGCCCTACCTGGCCACCGTCGGCCTCGGCGGCCGCTTCGTCACCCGGGCGGGCACGCCGGCGCAGCAGGACCGCCTCATGCCCGCGCTGATCCAGGGCAAGCACCGGCTGGCCTTCGCCCACACCGAGGCCGGCGCGCGCTACGACCTGCGTCAGGTCGGCCTGCGAGCGCGCCGCGACGGGGACGGCTGGAGGCTCGACGGCGACAAGCGCCTGGTGCTGCACGGCGCCAGCGCCGACACGCTCGTGGTCTCCGCGCGCACGGCTGGCGGCGACAGCGAGGCCGCCGGCATCACCTTGTTCCTCGTGCCCCGCACGGCCCCCGGCGTGTCGGTCAAGGACCTGCGCACGATCGACAACCTGCGCGCGGCCGACGTTCGCTTCGCCGCCGTGCCGGTGGGCGCCGACGCCCTGCTCGGGCGCGAGGGCGACGGCCACGCGGTGATCGAGGAGGTCGTCGACTACGCGACGGCGCTGCTCTGCGCCGAGGCCGTCGGCGCCATCCGTTACGCCAACGAGGCGACGCTGGAGTACCTGAAGACCCGCCGGCAGTTCGGGGTGCCGATCGGCAGCTTCCAGGCGCTGCAGCACCGCATGGTGGACATGATGATCAGCTACGAGCAGGCCCGCTCGATGGCGTACCTGGCCTGCGTGAAGATCGACACCGCCGACGCCGCCGAGCGCCGCCGGGTCGTCTCCGCCGCCAAGATCAAGATCGCCGACGCCTGCCGGCACGTCAGTCAGGAGAGCGTCCAGCTCCACGGCGGCATGGGGATGACCGAGGAGCTGAAGGTCAGCCACACCTTCCGCCGGCTCACGATGCTCGCCCAGGCCTTCGGCGACGCCGAGCACCACCTGCAGCGCTTCGCCGCCACCGACGTCGACGAACCGTCGGAGACCGGAGCCTGACCATGCACGACTGTCGGTTCGCCGACCTGAACGCGATCATGGACGAGGGGCGACAGGTCACCGTCCTCTGGCAGGAGGACGAGTCGCTGGCCTTCGTGGCCAACGGCCGCGCCTACCGCAGCGAGTTCCACGTCAACCCCGCGGGCGAGACCATGCTCCAGCTCCGCGGGGAGATGCGCCTGCATTACCTCACGCCGGAGGGCGAGGAGAAGGTGCGGGTGCTGCGCGAGGGCGAGTACATGTACTGCCCGCCCGGTGTCCCCCACTCGCCGCGCTTTCCGCCCGGCGCCTTCGCGCTCATCACCGAGCGCCGGCGACGGCCGGGCGAACGCGACCGGTTCCTCTGGTTCTGCGAGCGCTGCCGCGCCCAGGTCTACGAGGCCGTGTTCGAGGTCCGCGACTACGCCGAGAACCCGGTGAGCCAGGCCTATCGGGAGTACTACGGCTCCGCCGAGCACCGCACGTGCAAGGCCTGCGGCCACGTCATGCCCGCGCCCGAGGACCGCTCGTTCGAGCAGGCCAACCCGACGTCGCCCGCACGCTGACCTCCGACCTCGGCCTCAGGAGGGGCAGGCCACCAGCAGCGCGAGCACGGCGGCACGGGTCGACATGGGCACGGCGACGACTCCGCCTCGGTCGTCTTCAGGCCTACCCCAGGAATAGCTCGCAGGTGTCCAGCCAGGCCTGGGTCGTCAGGGCCAGCGACTCGACGTCGATGCGCTCGTCGTTGCCGTGGAAGCGGCCGGCCATCGCCTCGGCCGTCAGCGTGCGCGAGAAGAGGCCGAACCCGTAGGCCACGGCCCCGTGCTCGCGGAAGTACGGGGCATCGGTGAATCCGACGATCAGCCGCGGCAGGAGCCGCGCGCCCGGGTAGTGCGCGTCGACGACACGGCCCAGCACGTCCCACAGCGGGGTGCCGATCGGCGAGACCGACGCCTGCTTGGAGAACAGCTTTTCGACGACGACCTCCTCGGCCAGGTCCCCCAGCGCCTTGCCCAGGTGACGACGCACCTCGTCCTCGTCGTCGCCGGGGATCGTGCGGATGTCGACCTCGATGTCGACCACGTCGGGGATGACGTTCGTCTTCACCCCGGCCCGGCACATGTTCGGCGAGAAGGTGGTGTGGGTGGCCGACCACGCGTACTTGGCCAGGCCCGGGGCCAGGTGGGCGATGGTCTCGTCGACACGGGCGGGATCGACCAGGGCTTGTTTCACCGCCGGCTCGACGTCGAGGGTGCCGACGTAAGCGTTCCACAGCTCGCTCACGTAGGGCGACGGCCGGTAGTCCGCCAGGCGCGTCACCACCTGGGCCGCCTTGACCAGCGCGTTGTCGGCGCCGTACGGCATCGAGCCGTGGCCGGGCGTGCCCTTCACGCGCAGCCGCCGCCACGCCACGCCCTTCTCGCCGACGTGCACGGTCACGGTGAGGTCGTCGCCGTGGCCGCTGACGGTGCCGCCGTTCTCGGTCAGCAAGTAGTCCGCGCGGAGCGCGTCCCAGTGGCGCTTGCACACGTGGCCGGCGCCGAGCGCGCCGCCGGCTTCCTCGTCGGCACAGGCCAGGTAGACGAGCGTGCCACGCGGCCGCCAGCCGCGCCTGGCGAGCGCCTTGAGGACGACGGCCTGCGAGGCCGTGAGGTTGAGCATGTCGAGCGCGCCGCGCCCCCACACCTCGCCGTTCACCAGCTCGCCGCCGAACGGGTCGCGCGTCCAGTGCTCGCGGGTGACGGGGACCACGTCGGTGTGGCCCATCAGGCACAGGGTGGGCGCAGCCGGCTCGCTGCCCTCGATGCGGGCGACGAGACTGGTGCGGCCGGGCGCTCCGTCCGGCTCGTACACCTCGAGGTCGAGGCCGCTGCCCTCGAGATACGCGCGCAGCACGTCGCTGGTGCGCACTTCCTGGCCGGAGCCCACGCTGCCGTCGTTCACGCACTGGTTGCGGATGAGCTGCTGCAGCAGCTCCACGGTCTGGCCAGTCAGCGCGTCGTTCATGACGCCGCACGATAGCACCGTCGGACTGCCCCCCGACCGCCGAAATTGGTGAGCCTACACGCTCGCGTCCCACCCCGGCCGGGCGCTCGTCCGTATACCCCTGCGATGGGCCCGCTCGTCGTCGTGCTCGAGCTGACGCTGGTGGGGCTGATCCTGGTCCTCCTGAACGCACGCGACCACCGGCGGGCG
>JBKOZA010000140.1:0-6444 GCA_046725675.1 Candidatus Methylomirabilota bacterium | reverse complement strand
GTCACGCCACCGAATCGGCGCAGCGTCGCCTCGAGCATCCGCGCGCAGGCGCCGGCGTCGGTCACGTCGACCTCCAGCGCGACCGCCTCGCCGCCGGCATCGGTGATCGCCGTCGCCGTGCTCTCCGCGCGGACGCCGACGCGATCCACGCAGGCGACGGCGGCGCCCTCGGCGGCCAGTCGCAGCGCCGTCGCCCGCCCGATGCCGGAGCCGGCGCCCGTCACCACCGCGGTCTTGCCGCGCATGCGCATGGCTCGAACCTCCGTTCCGCCCGGAAATCGCCGGCCCGAGCCGGCCGCGACGAGGATACAATCCCGGGTGGCGAGCAAGCCAGAGGGAGACCGGACGATGGACTTCGAATACTCCAAGAAGACCAAGATGTACATGGAGCAGCTGACGGACTTCATGAACAAGTTCGTCTACCCCAGCGAGGCAGCCTTCCATCAGCAGCTCGACTCGTCGGCCGACCGCTGGACGGTGCCGCCCATCATGGAGGAGCTGAAGGCCAAGGCGCGCGAGCGCGGCATCTGGAACCTCTTCCTGCCCGAGAGCGAGCGGGGCGCCGGCCTCAGCAACCTCGAGTACGCGCCGCTGTGCGAGATCATGGGGCGCTCGCCCATCGCCCCCGAGGTCTTCAACTGCTCGGCGCCCGACACCGGCAACATGGAGGTGCTGGAGCGCTACGGCACGCCCGAGCAGAAGAAGCAGTGGCTGCAGCCGCTGCTGGAGGGACAGATCCGCTCGGCCTTCGCCATGACCGAGCCCAGGGTCGCCTCGTCCGACGCCACGAACATCGAGTCCTCGATCGTGCGCGAGGGCGACCACTACGTGGTCAACGGTCACAAGTGGTGGACGTCGGGCATCGGCGACAAGCGCTGCAAGATCCTCATCTTCATGGGCAAGACCGACCCCCGGAATCCCGACCGCTACAAGCAGCAGTCGATGATCCTGGTGCCGCGCGACACGCCCGGCATCACGGTCAGGCGCATGCTGACCGTCTTCGGCTACGACGACGCGCCGCACGGCCACGGCGAGGTGCTGTTCGAGAACGTGCGGGTGCCGGCGTCCAACATGCTGCTCGGCGAGGGGCGCGGCTTCGAGATCGCCCAGGGCCGCCTGGGCCCGGGCCGCATCCACCACTGCATGCGCCAGATCGGCGTGGCCGAGCGCGCGCTGGAGTACATGTGCAAGCGCGCGCTGAACCGCGTCGCGTTCGGCAAGAAGCTGGCCGACAACGACATCACCACCGAGCGGATCGCCCAGTCGCGCATCGAGATCGACCAGGCGCGCTTGCTCGTGCTGCACGCCGCCTACATGATGGACACCGTCGGCAACAAGGCGGCCAAGCAGGCCATCGCCGGGATCAAGGTCGCGGTGCCGAACATGACCCTGCGCGTCCTCGACCGCGCGATGCAGCTGCACGGCGGCGGCGGGGTCAGCCAGGAGTTCCCGCTGGCGTTCTGGTGGGCCCACTCGCGCACCCTGCGGTTCGCGGACGGTCCTGACGAGGTGCACCGCCGCCAGATCGGCCGCCTCGAGCTGCGCAAGCACAGCTAGACACTCGGAGGGGGCCTGGGCGGCCCCCTCCGATGCCTCCCCCAGGATGGGATTGCGCCGGCGAAGCCGGCGCTCGAACGGCGAACATTCAGGTGCGTGGCGAGGAGGAGTTTCGATGAGGCTGACGGGGGGCGAGGCGCTCGTCAAGCAGCTGCACCGTGAGGGAGTGCGGGTGGTGTTTGGGCTGCCTGGCGTCCAGTTGTACGGGGCCATGGCGGCGCTGCGGGACGAGAAGGACATGCGCTTCATCCTGACGCGCCACGAACAGGCCACCACGTACATGGCCGACGGGTACGCGAGAGCCGGGGGCGGCATCGGCGCCGCCCTGGTGGTGCCGGGGCCCGGCGTGCTCAACGCCGGCGCCGGGCTCAGCACCGCGTATTCGTGCTCGTCGCCCGTGCTCCTCGTCGCGGGCCAGGTCCCCCGGCGCTACCTGGGCAAGGACGTCGGCGTGCTGCACGAGATCAACGAGCAACTCGACGTCGTCAAGCCGGTTACCAAGTGGCGCAAGCGGGTGTTGGAGGTCGCCGAGATCCCGGCCGCTGTGCAGGAGGCAGTGCGCCAGCTCAAGACCGGGCGCCCACGGCCGGTGCACCTGGAAATCCCTCCCGACACGCTGGAGGAGGAGGGTGAGGCGGAGCTGCTGCCGCCGGTGAGCGTGGCGCGCGCGGCCGCGCCCGCCGCGGACATCGAGCGCGCCGCCCGGCTCCTGCTCGGCGCCGAGCGTCCCGTCATCTACGCCGGCGGCGGCGTACACGCCTCCGGGGCCCACGAGGTCCTGGTGGCGGTCGCCGAGTATCTGCAGGCCGGCATCGTCCAGTCGGCCGAGGGCAAGGGCGCCGCTAGCGATCAGAGCGACCTCTCGCTCGGGGCGGCCCTCTGGCCCAAGAACCCCCTGCGCGACTACCTGGACGCCGCCGACCTCGTGTTCGTGGTCGGCTCGCGCTGCGCGGTGGCCGCGTTCCAGCCCGCCCAGAAGATCGTGCAGCTCGACGTGGACGCCGACGAGATCGGACGCAATCACCCGGTCGCGATCGGTCTGGCCGGTGACGCGCGGGCCACGCTCGAGCGGCTCCTCGAGCGGCTGCGTACGGAGGCCCCACCCCGGCCCTCGCGCAAGACCGAGCGGGAGCGCCTGCGAGAGGCGCTGGCCGCGCTCGACACCCAGGAGCCGAACCACTCGATCTTGACATCGCTGCGGTCGGGCACGCCGGAAGACGCGATCGTCATCGCGGGCATGACGCAGATCGGGTACTACTCGCGGCCCTTCTGGCCGGTCTACCGGCCCCGGACGTACCTGACCTCGTCGTACTCGGGCAACCTCGGCTTCGAGGTGCCGACGGCGCTCGGCGCCAAGATGGCCCGCCCGGAGCGGGCGGTCGTGTGCATCACCGGCGACGGCGGCTTCATGTACAACTCGCAAGAGCTCTCCACGGCCGTCCGCGAGAAGATCAACGCGGTCATCGTGCTCTTCAACGACAACGCGTACGGCAACGTGGCCCGCGATCTCGACGAGTCGTGGGGCGGCAGCCACGGCGCCGCCGTCGTCAATCCCGATTTCATGAAGCTCGCCGACGCCTACGGCGTGGTCGGCATGCGCGCCGCCAAACCGACCGAGGTCGGCGACCTCGTCCGCAAGGCGGTCACCCTCGACCGCCCGGTCCTCATCGAGGTCCAGGTCGGTCGCATGTCCCGCCCCGTCTTCTTCGCGCCGATGAAGCCACCGGAGAAGTACCAGAGGAAGCAGTAGGGGCGCGGCGGCGACCTACGCCGCCCGGTACCGTGGCGGCTCACCCGGCCGGCTCGGGGGCTCCGGGCTCTGTTCCCGGGAGACCGAGGGGCGCGTCGGGGTGGCTGAGGGCCGCGCGCAGAGACGTCTTCTGCGCGCGCCGGGACGCTGGTGCGCCGATACTCCGGTGGAAGCGCTAGCGACCGGGAGCGGTTCGAGCCGCGGTCCGCCCCGACCGACGCCGGGCGCCGCTGGCCGTCGCCGGGACCGTCATCCGGTCCGGGCTGTGGAGCAGCTGGCACCAGCGCCGGTTGTCATCGCCCCCCGCCTCGGTGCTACCCGAGAGAAACGCATCCGCCCGTACCGCGGCATCGTCGGCGCCGTTCCACGCGGGCGTGTGCGCCGCGCACCAGCGGACGTCGAGGATCTCGCGACACGGATCGGCATCGGGCTCACAGTCGGGGCAGTAGGGACGAGCGACAGTGGGGGTGTCCGGCAAGAAGTCCGTCACCGGTCGATAGCGAGGAGTGCCATCGCCATCTACGCCTCCCACTCTAATGCATGGGGAACGCCCGGCACGCAGCTTTTCGACGCGGGCGGCCTTACTCCTTCAACTCCTCCCCTCCGAGCTCCGTTCCCGGCCCCGGAGCGTCGCCATCGCCCGGCGGTGCTCCTCGGAGTCGAGGCACGCCTGCAGGTGCGCTTGCATCGCGGCCCGGAAGGCGTCGAGGTCCGTGTCGAATGCGCGGGTGGTGAGGTGCTTGCTCGCCCGCACGCTGCTCGACGGCAGCGCCAGGAACCGCTCGACCGTCTCCTGCAGAGCGCGCCCGAATTCGACGGCCGGCACCACGCGGTTGACCAGCCCGTAGCGCTCGGCCTCCCGCGCGCTGATCGGCTCACCGAGCAGGATCAGCTCCTTGGCCCGGGCCGCGCCGATGAGCCGGGGCAGCCGGTAGAGCGCCAGCGAGGGGATCAGGCACTCCTTCACGGCGGGCAGCCCGAGAAGCGCGTCCTCACTGGCCAGCCGGTAGTCGCACACCAGCGTGAGCTGGAGGCCGCCTCCCAGGCAGTGGCCGTTGATGCCGGCGATGACGAGCCGGTCCATCCGCTCGATCGCCACCATTGCGTCCTCCCAGGCGACGAAGTCGGCGTACCCGAACTCGCCCGCCGCCAGCTCCTTGAGGTCGACCCCCGTCGAGAAGGCGCGGCCGGCGCCGGTGAGAACGACCACGCGCGCCTCCGGCGCCCGCTCGAGGCGGCGCACCGCCTCGTTCAGGTCGGCCACCCACTGCCGGTTGCCGGCGTTCAGCACCCGCGGACGGTCCAGCGTCAGGCGAGCGACCTCGCCGGCGATCTCGAGATGCATCGTGTCCACCGATCACCCTCCTGGAGGCGTGACGCCGCAGTCTAGGGGCCCGGCGCGAGGGCGGTCAAGACGTCGCCGGGCCCCTTCGCCGAGAGGACGGCGTGCTATCGTTCCGCGCGATGGTCACCGATCCGACGTTCTTCCGCGACCTCGCGCTCGTCCTGGTCGCGGCGGTGCTCGGCGGCGCCCTGGCCTGGCGCGTGGGCCAGCCGCTCGTGCTCGGCTACGTGCTGGGCGGCGTGGCGGTGAGCCCGTTCACGCCGGGCCCCTCGGTGGCCGACGCGCACAACTTCGAGGTCTTCGCCGAGATCGGCGTCGTGTTGCTGATGTTCTCGATCGGACTCGAGTTCTCCCTGAAGGACCTGCAGCGGGTGCGGCGCGTGGCCCTCATGGGCGGGACCCTGGGCACCGCCCTCTCCATCGTGCTGACCGTCGTCGTGGGGCTGGCGCTGGGCTGGCCGGCGCGCCAGGGCCTCGTCATCGGCATCGTGATCTCGGTCGCCAGCACGATGGTCCTGGCGCGGCTGCTGCTCGATCGGGGGGAGCTGCACACCCGCCACGGCCGCGTGCTGGTCGGCATCAGCCTCGTCGAGGACCTCGCGGTGGTCGTGCTGCTGGCGCTGATGCCCGCGCTCGGCGCATTCGCCCCCGATCGCCTGCTCATGGTCGGCCGCGGCCTCGGCATCGCCGCCCTGGTCCTGATCCCGTTCGTCGCGCTGGCCGCCCGGGTGGTCCCGCCCCTGCTCACGCGCGTCGCTCGCACCCGCGACCCGGAGCTGTTCCTGATGGTCGCGCTGGCCTTCGCGCTGGGCACGGCGGCGCTGACCCAGGCGGTCGGGCTGTCGCTCGCGCTCGGCGCGTTCCTGGCCGGGCTGCTCGTGAGCACCTCGGACTTCGCGCACGAGATGCTCGCCGGGCTGCTGCCGCTGCGCGACACCTTCGGCGCGTTCTTCTTCGTGACGGTCGGGGCCTTGATCGACCCCGGGCGCGTGTTCGACAACCTGCCGCTCCTCGCCACGCTCGTGCTGCTCGTCGTCGTCGGCAAGCTGGCCGTGCGCCTCGGCGTGGTGTGGCTCTGCGGCGAGACGCTGTGGACCGCGCTGCTGACGGGCATCGGCCTGGCCCAGATCGGTGAGTTCTCGTTCGTGCTCGTCCAGGCCGCCCGCCGGGAAGGGCACATCGGCGCCGACGTCTATCAGGCCACGCTGGCTGCCTCGCTCCTCACGATCCTGATCAACGCCGTGCTGGTGCGGCTGGTGCCGCGCTACCTGGGTGGGCTCCGGGTGGCAGCGGCAAAGCTGGCGGAGAGCGACGCCACCGCCGACGAGCTCGACGGCCACGTCCTCCTGTGCGGCTACGGTCGGGTGGGCAGCGCGGTGGCGGAGGCGCTCGACACGTTCCGCGTTCGCTGGGTGGTGATCGAGAACGATCCCGACGTCGTGCGCGGGCTGCGCGAGCGCAGCATCCCGAGTCTGTTCGGCGACGCCGGCCACCGCCGGCTGCTCGAGCAGGCCGGCGCCGGCCGCGCCGCGCTGGCGGTGGTGGCGCTGCCGGAGACCGACCAGGTGCGCACGGTCGTGCGCAATCTACGCGCGCTGAACCCGCGGGTGCCGATCCTGGCCCGCTCCCATGCCCGCGAGCACCACGAGTCGTTGCGCCGGATGGGAGCGACCGAGGTGATCCAGCCCGAGCTCGAGGCCGCCGCCACGCTGATCCGCCACGCGCTGCGGCGTCTGGAACTGCCGCGCGACCGGGTGCTCGCGTACCTGCAGCAGTACCGCGAGGCGATGGA
>JBKOZA010000139.1:0-7659 GCA_046725675.1 Candidatus Methylomirabilota bacterium | reverse complement strand
AGTGCCTCCGAGGGAGGAGCGCATGGACAGACGGATTCGCCAGCTCGCCGAGCAGCTCGACGCCCACCGGATCTCTCGCCGCGAATTCCTCCGCGCGACGGCGGCGGTCACCGGCGGCACGGCGGTCGGCCTCGGCGTGATGAACACGATGGCCCACGCGCAGGGGCCGAAGCTCCGCGTGTGGCTCTTCAAGAGCTACGTCACCGCCGGCAACGACATCCTGGCCAAGCAGGTGGAGGCGTGGGCGGCCGAGCGGAAGGTGCAGATCGAGTTCGACTGGGCGACCTTCGGCGACCGCGAGCAGAAGTTCGTGGCCTCCATCGAGGCCGGCAACCCCCCGGACATCGCCGAGATGAACTACCAGGGACCGATGCGCTACCGGCCGGCGCTGCGCGACGTCACCAAGCTCGTGAAGGATCTGGCCGGGGCGCGCGGCGGGCTGCTGCCCTTCGCCGAGCGCGTCTCCCAGATCGGCGGCCAGTACTCGGGCATCCCGCGCCTCGTCTTCGGTGGCGGCCTGCACATCCGCAAGGACCTCGTCGCCGAGAAGGGCCTCAAGATGCCGAAGGTCTACGACCCCGACGTGATCGACGTCGCCAAGAAGTGCCAGGACCCGGCCAAGGAGCTGTGGGGCTTCGGCCAGACGCTCAACCGCTGCGACGACGGCAACGGCTTCATGCAGAACATCCTGTGGGACTACGGCGGGGGCACCTGGGACAAGGACGGCAAGCCGGCGCTGGCCACCACCTTCCTGAAGCAGAACCTGGCCGCGGTCCAGTTTGCCGTCGACTCGATCCAGAAGCACAAGGTCCAGCCGCCCGGCGTGATGTCGTGGACCGACGTCTCGAACAACGAGGCCTACATGGCCGGCAAGCTGGTGTGCACGAACAACGGCGCCAGCCTCTACTACGCCATGGGTGCCAAGCATCACCCGCTGTACGAGAAGACCCAGGTCATTCTCACGCCGGGGGGACCGGCCGGCGCGTTCGTCGCCTCCAACCCGTACTGCTGGGGGATCTTCAAGGCGACCAAGCACGCCGAGCTGTGCGAGGACCTGGTCCGCTGGGTGGAGGACGAGAAGCGCTTCGAGGAATACATGAAGGCGTGCAGCGGGCAGGCCGGCCCCGTCTACAAGGGGCGCGCGGATCATCCGTACTGGAAGACCGACCCGAACTACGAGGGCATGCTGCAGAACATCCTGCGCGGCGTGTGGATCGGCTACCCCGGGCCCATCACGCCGGCCGCCATCGAGGTGCAGGCGCAGTTCATCCTGTGCGACATGGGCGGCCGCATCGTCGTCGGCGGGCTGTCGCCGGAGGCCGCGCTCAAGGAAGCCCACAAGCGCGTGGAGGACATCCACCGCATCCGCAGTCGCGCCTAGAGGGGGCTCGCGATGGCGGTTCCCGCGGCCCGGGTCGGGACGAGCCCCGCGGTGAGCGGCGGGGCGGTCGGGCTCCGACGCGTGTTCGGGCCGGACTACCGGATGGGCTACCTGTTCGTCACGCCCATCGTGCTGCTGGTCCTGTCGCTGGTCGCCTATCCGTTCTGCTACGCGATCTATCTCTCGATGACCCACAAGCTGGTCGGGCTGCCGCCCATCTTCGTGGGCTTCGAGAACTACGTCCGCCTCACCTGGGACGGGTTCTTCCAGCGGGCCGTCGTCAACTCGTTCATCTTCACGTTCGGCTCGGTCGGCTTCAAGCTGGTGCTGGGCGTCGTCATGGCCCTGGTGCTCACCTCGCCCATCCGCTGGCGGTCGTTCTGGACGGGCGTGCTGCTGATCCCGTGGGTGGCGCCCACGGTGGTGTCGGCGCTCAACTTCCTGTGGATCTTCGACGGCAGTCTGGGTGTGTTGAACCACCTGCTGGTGCGCGTGTTCCACGTCTTGCCCCAGGGCGTCGGCTGGCTCAGCGAGCCGGGCACGGCCATGGCCTCGGTGGTCGCGGTGAACATCTGGCGCGGCTTTCCGTTCTTCGGCATCTCGTTCCTGGCCGGCATGCGCGCGATCCCCGCCGAGCTGTACGAGGCGGCCGCCGTCGACGGCGCCTCCGTGCTGCAGCGCTTCCGCCACGTGACGCTGCCCGGCATCCGCAACATCATGATCATCGTCGTGCTGCTGTCGACGATCTGGACCTTCAACGACTTCCAGATCGTCTACATCCTCACCAAGGGCGGGCCGGGCGGCACCACCATGGTGATGCCGGTGCTGACCTACGAGACCGCCTTCGGCGCCCAGCGGCTGGGCGAGGCCATCGCGGTCGCGCTCTACCTGCTGCCGGCGCTGGCGGTGACGATCATGGTGCTGGCGCGCTACATGCGGAAGGGGCGCAAGCGGTGACCGGGCGCCGGAGCGGGGGCGTAGAACGGGTGGCCGCCTACGCGGTCCTCACGACGCTGGCCCTGCTCGTGCTGTTCCCGTTCTACTGGATGACGATCACGTCGTTCAAGAGCGAGGAGCAGATGCGCAGCCTGGTGTCGATGTTCTGGCCGCGCCCGCTCGTGACCGAGAACTACCACCAGCTGCTGAGCAAGACCGACTTCGCCGCCTGGTACGGCAACAGCGTCTTCGTGGCGGTGACGAGCACGCTGGTGGCGACCGGCGTGGGCACCATCGGCGCCTACGCGCTGGCCCGCCTGCGCTTCTTCGGACGGGGGTTCATGGCCAGCGCCACGCTGATCACCTATCTGGTGCCGCCCTCGATTCTGTTCATTCCCCTCTACGCGCAGATGCGGAACCTGGGGCTCGCCAACAGCCTGGCCGGCCTCATCGCCGCCTATCCATCGTTCACCGTCCCGTTCGTGACCTGGCTGCTGATGGGCTACTTCGAGTCGATCCCCGAGGAGCTCGAGGAGGCCGCCATGATCGACGGCGCCACCCGGTTCGGCGCCTTCTATCGCGTGGTCCTGCCGCTGTCGGCGCCGGGTGTGCTAGCGGCGGGGCTGTACGCGTTCACCCAGGCCTGGAACGAGTTCCTCTACGCGCTGGTCTTCATCACCGACGGGCGCCTGCGCACGCTGCCGGTCGGCCTGGCCAGCTTCATCACCGGCGATGTCTACGGCTGGGGCTATCTGATGTCCGGCGCCGTCCTGACAACGCTGCCGGTGATCGCGGCCTACATCTACCTGCAGAAGTACATGGTCGAGGGGCTCACCGCCGGAAGCGTCAAGGGGTGAGACGCGCGGCGCTCGCGGTCCTGGCGCTGGTGATGGCGCCGATCGCGGCGGCGGCCGAGATGCGGCTGCCACCCGGGTTCAGCGCCACGGTCTATGTCACCGGCGACGGCTTCGACACCAACCGCGTGGCGCCCGGAGTGCCGTCGATCTCGGGGCTGGCCTTCGCCGCCGACGGCACACTCTACGCGTCGCGCTCGGGCCGTCGCTACATGGGCGGCGAGGTCGAGGACATGTGGCCCGTGTACCGTTTCCCGCTCGGCGGCGCCCGGGTCACGCGCGAGACCGAGGCGCGATACCTCTACGGTCCGCCCCTGCTCAATCCGCAGGTCGGCGTCGCGCGCGGCTCCGAGCTGCTGGTGACGACGTACGACCGCGATCGTGGCCACGGCGTCCTCTATCGCATCGTCGACGGCCGCGCCGAGCTGGTGGCTGGCGGCACGCCGCCGCGGGGCACGCCGCCGCTGCTCAAGCAGCCCGAGGGCGTCGGCCTCGACCCCGCCGGCAATCTCTACGTGGCCGACCGCCAGCATGGCACCGTGCTGCGTCTGGACTCGACGGGCCACGTGCTCGAGCCGCGCTGGCTGACGCTGCTGCGTCCGCGCCTGCTGGTCGCCCGGGGCGAGCGCGTGTGGGTCGCCGCCGACCTCGAGACGGAGGCGCCGTGGCAGCGCGGCACCGGCGAGGTCTGGAGCATCGGGCCGGAAGGGCGGCGCCTGGCGCTGCGCGGGCCGATCGTCTGGGGCATGGACGTGAGCCACGCCGGCCACCTCTTCGTTGCCGATCGCCAGGGCGCCCGCATCGTGGCGGTGGGCGGCGACGGCACGTCGTTCGACTTCGCCACCTTCACCGACAACGACGCGCCCCGCGCGCTGGGCTGGGCGCCCGACACCGAGGCCACGCGCCGCGCCGGCATCGCCGGCGATCTCTTCGTAACGGTCATCCGCCGGGGGACGTGGTCGCTGAACGACATCATCCGCGTCTCCGGCCCCTTCGACGAGCTGGTCCGCTCGCGCCTGCCCCGCTGACCCGTTCCGTGCAGGCTCCAGGTCGTCGTCACCGTCGGGGCCCGTAGCGCCCCAGGAGGTTCCGCGATGCGCGCCACCACCCGTCTCCGCCAGCTGCTCCGGACGACACCGCTGCTCGTTCCCGGCTGCTACGACGCGCTCAGCGCCAGGGTGCTCGAGCGCACCGGGTTCCCGGCCGTGTACATGACCGGCTACGGGACCTCGCTGGCCCTGCTGGGGCTGCCCGACGCCGGCCTGGCGACGATGAGCGAGATGCATCTGAATGCGCGCTACATCGCCAACGCAGTGTCGGTTCCCGTGATCGCCGACGCCGACAACGGCTACGGCAACGCCATCAACGTGATCCGCACGGTTCGCGAGTACATCCAGACCGGCGTGGCCGGGATCCACATCGAGGACCAGGCGATTCCCAAGCGCTGCGGCCACGTGGCCGGGCGGCGCGTCATCCCGCTCGAGGAGGCGGTGGGAAAGTACCGCGCCGCCGACGCGGTCCGCCGCGACCTCGACCCCGACTTCGTGCTGATCGCGCGCACCGACGCGCGCGGCGCCCACGGCGGCTCGCTGGACGAGGCCATCCGTCGCGCCAACGCGTACCTGGACGCGGGCGCCGACATGGCGTTCGTCGAGGGCCCGACCAGCCTGGCCGAGGTCCAGCGCGTCTGTCGCGAGGTCCGCGGTCCCGTCTTCTACAACCAGACCGGCGTGTCGCCGCGGCTGACGCCGGCGCAGATGGAGGAGCTGGGCATCGCGGTCACCATATTGCCGGGGGCGACGCTCCGGGTGGCGTTGCAGGCCATCTGGGACTTCGCGACAGCCCTCCGCGCCGAGGGGCCGGTCGCCGAGGCTCGCTTTGCCGACGGCTTCCGGGAACATCCCGTCGGGGACCTGCATACGTTCGCCGGCTTTGACCAGATCAGGGCATGGGAAACCGAGTACTTACCGCTCGAAGAGCTGGACAAGTACCAGGGGTCAGTCGGCCACCAACCCGCCCGCTGAAAGTGCTTCGCCGGCGAAAGGCCGCTGTCGGATCATCGAAACCTGGAGGAGACGCGGATGGCGGACGACGGCTCGGCCAGGACCAAGCAGCGCAGCCTGCAGCAAGCCGCGTCGGTGATCTTCGCGATCGTCGCCGTGGTGCCGCTGCTGATCCTGGCCTGGACGCTGCACGCCCTCGGCGCCATCCGGAGCCCCGAGGCCCAGTTCGCGCTGGCGCTCGCGCTCGGCATCTCGCTGCTCGGCTTCTGGATGTTCCGGTCGTTGTTGAGTCGCATGGCCGAGGTCGTCCAGACTCTCACGCTCGCCGTCGAGCAGGCTGGTCGGGGGCGTCGCCCGGCAGTGACTGCAGCTGCGGCCCAGGGCGCCGCACCCGCGCTCGTCGCGGCAGGTGGAGCGAGAGCACCAGCCCCGGGGATGGCCGACAGCGTCGCCTCGACTCCCGCGACGCTCCGGAGCATGCCGAGCGTCGCGCCGGCCCTTCTGGCGGCCAGCTCGGCGCGCCCGGCCCGCCCGGTCGCCGGCCTCGGCACAATCCGCGAGCTGACGGAAGTCGTGCGCACGGTGGACGCGCTCTGGTATCGCGAGGCCACCGCGCACCTCGGGCGGCGCGTGCAGATCTCCGTCGCCAACGAGCGCGAGCCACTCGTGGGCACGCTGAGCGAGGCCACCCCCGACGGCCTGATCCTCGACCAGGCCGACGGCCCGCTTCCCATCGCGTACGGCCGCGTCACCTCCATCGACCGCTTGTAGCTGCCGACGACCTGCCAGTCGAACCGCGACCGCAACTCCTGGTCGAAGATCGCTCCCTCGCCGTCAGCACGAGAGCTAAGTAGATCTACTATGTGGTGTGGCCTGCAGATGCGTGATACCGTTATTCCGCCTGCACCTCGGCCTTTCGGGTTGGCGTCGTCGAGCGTCGAGACCCGGGTGAATCTGGCGTATTCAGGGTATTACCCGAAAGGCCGCCGTCATGGACATCGAAGCTCTACGCACCCTCGTCCGCCGCAAACTCGCCGATGGCAGCTTGCCGATGAACAGCATCCCGAGGATTTGGGGCGGGGCGGGAAATGGCGAGACCTGCGGCCTTTGCGGGGACATCGTCAACAAGGACGAATTCGTCATGGAGGGGATCTCCGTCGCCGACGGCAAAGGTATTCAACTCCACGTCAGGTGCTTTTCGGTCTGGGAAAGCGAGCGACGTCGAGCACGATCCAAATAGCCGAGTTCACGATCAGCTCGCGCAGCCCTCCCCGCATCGATTCGTCGGCAAGATCCTTGGTCTCGTCGAGCTTGAAACGGGTGTACCTTGGCCTTGCCTGCACCTCGGCCTTTCGGGTTGACGTTCGCTGAACGTCAAGACCCCGGTGAATGTGGCTTTGTCTCGCCGGGCCACACCGAAAGGCCGCCATGGATCAAGAACCCCTCCGTCTCCTCATCCGAGCCAAGTTGGAGCAAGGGCTCCTACCCTACGACAGCATCCCCAGAGTCTGGGGAGCGCCGGGGAGCGGGGAGACTTGCGATGCGTGCGATCTCGTGATCGAGCCGCCCCAGATGGTGATCGAGGGGATCGCCCTCTCCAACGGCAACAGCCCGCTTCACGCCCCTGACCGCCGCGGACCGCTGCAACTCCACGTCATGTGCTTCTACCTTTGGGACGTGGAGCGACGCAGCTGACCCGCGTAGAGGGGAACAGGAACAGCACGCGGACTCACGGCAGGAGATACGGCAGGCGGTTCACTCGATCACCTGGTCTGCCCTCAGCAGCAGCGACGGCGGGATCGTGAGACCGAGGGCCTTGGCGGTCTTCTGGTTGACCGTCAGCTCGAATTTCGTCGGTCGCTCCACCGGCAGGTCAGCGGGCTTCGCACCCTTGAGGATCTTGTCCACGTAGCTTGCGGCGCGCCGTCGTATATCGCTGACACTCGCCCCGTAAGACATCAGCCCACCCGCCTCCACGAACTGATTCAGCACCGAGATCGAAGGGAGGCGGTATCGCAACGCTGACAGTGCGATCTGTCGGGCTGGCACGGGGAGATTGGCTAGAACGATCACGGCGCCGCCCCGCTCCTTCGTTATTGCCAAGAGTGCGCCGTCGAGATCTTCAGGGCGCGGCACGCTCCTGACGTGAACCTGAATCCCGGTTTTGCCCGCAGCGGCCCGCGTCTCATCCACGAACGCGCCGTCCAAGGGATCCGCTCCGTGGATCAATAAGCCCACGTGGGTGATTCCGGGAACGATCTCGCGAAGGAGTTCCAACCGCTTCCCGGAAAGCTCCGAGGCGAGATTTGTGAAGCCCGTGATGTTGCCACCGGGTTGCGCGAGACTCGCAACAAGTCCTGTCGCGACGGGATCGCCGGCTGACGCCATGACGATCGGGATCGTCGGCGTTGCATTCTTCGCGGCTCGTATCGCTGGCGTAAATTCGGCAACGATCACAGCGACCTTGAGTCTAACCAGCTCAACC
>JBKOZA010000138.1:0-3172 GCA_046725675.1 Candidatus Methylomirabilota bacterium | reverse complement strand
CGAGAAGCTCAGTGCGCTCGGCCAGCTGGCCGGTGGCATCGCGCACGACTTCAACAACCTGCTGCAGGCCATCCTCGGCTACGCCCAGCTCATGAAGCAGAACCGCGACAACGGCGACCTCATCGAGCGGTCGCTGACGGTGGTGGAATCGGCGGCGATGGACGGCTCCGAGACCGTCCGCCGCATCCAGCAGTTCGCCCGGCTGCGGCCGGACGAGCAGTTCATCAGCGTCGACATCAACCAGATCGTGCAGGACGCCTACGCGATCACGCGCCCCCGCTGGGAGGAGCGGCGCTCTCGCGACAGCCATCTCCTCGAGTTCCGCCTCGCGCTGGAGGCCGACGCCCTCATCCAGGGGCGGGCGGCGGCGCTGTGCGAGGTGATGACGAACCTCATTCTCAATGCGATGGACGCCATGCCGGTCGGCGGCCGGCTCACCATCGCGACGTGTCACACCGCCCGCCACGTGCAGGTGACGATCACCGATACCGGCGTCGGCATGCCCGAGGCGGTCAAGCAGCGCATCTTCGAGCCGTTCTATACCACGAAGGCGGAAGGCCAGGGCACTGGCCTCGGCCTGGCGATGACCTACTCGATCGTCCATCGGCACGGCGGCGAGATCCACGTCGACAGCGAGCCGGGCAAGGGCACGACGTTCATCCTCACGTTCCCGATCGCGTCCGAGCCGACCGCGACGGAGCCGCCGGAAGCCTCGGGGGAGAGGCGCCAGCACTTCCGCGTGCTGGTGGTGGACGACAACCCGCAGGTGCTGTCCACGCTCGCCGAGATGATGCGCCGGGTCGGGCACACGGTGACGCCGGCGGTCACCGCCCGCGGCGCGCTCCACGACTATCGTCCGGGGAGCTTCGACGTCGTGGTCACGAACATCGGCATGGCCGAGATGAACGGTTGGGAATTCGCCGAGCGGTTACGGGCGGTGGACGGCCGGGTCCCCCTGCTGTTCATCACCGGCTGGGGCCTGCGCGAGGAGGACCACACGCGGCTGGCGGGCCTGGGCGTTCGCCGCTGCCTGTTCAAGCCCATCCGCCCCGAAGATCTCGACGCCGCGCTGCAGGACGCGGCCGCCCGCCGCTGAGCCCTACGCCCGCTTCATCGGGCGCCCGCAGCAGACCCGCTGGACCATCGCCACCTTGCCGCACCGGGGACATCGGAAGCCCGCCATGCCGGCCATACTACCGGCCCCGGGCGCCGGCCCGCAACCGACGGCGCTAGACGCGTCGCTTGACCTGGTCGGCGAGCTTGCAGAACGCGCAGAGCGTGCCGGTGGTGACCTGACCGCACCGGGCGCACTCGTTGAGCGTCACGGCCTCGGCCCGCTCGAACGCCGGGCGGGCCCGATCCAGGAAGCCGAAGAGAAAGTTGTGCTTCGCACCCGGCGAGGCGTCCTCCAGGCGGTTGAGGATCTCCTTGTGCGCGATCGAGGTCGCGCCCGCGGCGAAGGGGCACTCCTCCACGATGTAGTCGATCCGTCGCAGGAACGCGTAGGCCGCCGTTTCCCGCTCCGACAGCCGGTAGAGCGGCTTCACGCGCCGGACGAGCTTGGGATGCGTGGAGGGCAGCGCCGGCGACTGGCGCGGTAACGCCTCGGTCTGCCAGTGCATCACCGACCCGAAGAGGGTCGCCGCCTCGTCGTCGAGGTTGTGACCGGTGGCCACCACCGGGATCTCCTCGTCGAGGGCGACGCGATTCATGAGATAGCGCTTGCTGAGCCCGCAGCCCGAGCAGGGCGGCCGGCGGGTGACGCTCTGGATCACGGGCACCGGCGCCCCGACCTCGTCGACCACCCGCCGCACCAGCAGGGGCACGTTCCGGGCGGCGGCGAACGCCTCGCACTTCCCTCGCGACTCCACCGAGTAGTCGAAGATGCCGAGATCGAGGTAGAGCCCGGTGGTGTCGTAGCCCTCGGCGATCAGCACGTCCCACAGGGCGAGCGAGTCCTTGCCCCCCGAGACGGCCACGAGCACGCGCTCGTCCCGCTCCAGCATGCGGTGCTTGCGGATCGCCTCCCGCACCTGGTTGCGGAAGAACTCCAGGAAGTCGGGCGCGCAGAAGGCGGCGTTGTGCCGTCGCAACTCCAGCACGGCGGCGCTCCCGCACTTGCGACACTTCATCCACGTCCCCCGTCTAGGGGCCGCCCCCGGACATCACCGGACGCAGCTCGATCGTGTCGCCGTCACTGACGACCTGGTCGGCGGTGACGAGCTCGTCGCCGCGGATCACGAGCACGGTCTCCGGCAGGATCTCGAGCTCGCGCAGCACGTCCTTCACCCGACGGTTGCCGGGAACGTCGACCTCGCGACGGGGATTGCGCAGGAGGACCTTCATTGGACTTCGCAAGGCAGTATACCCGAAGATATCGGGGATGACGGACCGACGGCGTACGCTGGCGCGCACTGCGTGGCGCACGCTTTCCACCCGGCAGGTCTACCGCAACCCCTGGATCCGCGTCCGCGAGGACGTGGCCCAGATGCCCGACGGGCGCACGACCGCGTACGGGGTCGTGGAGTGCCGGCCGTGCGTGGGGGTGCTGCCGTGGCTCGACGAGCGCACGGTCGTGCTGGTGGGACAGTACCGCTACGTGGCCGGAGCCTTCTACTGGGAGATCCCGACCGGCGCCATCAAGCCGGGCGAGAGCGAGGAAGCCGCGGTGCAGCGCGAGCTGGCCGAGGAGGCCGGCTACGAGGCGGCCCGGCTCGTCAGGCTGTGTACCTTCCACAGCTCCAAGAGCGTGATGGCGGAGACCGCCGCCATCTACATGGCGACCGGGCTGCGCCCCGTCGTCCGCGACGGCGACGAGACCGAGTTCATCGAGGTCCGTGGCTTCGACTTCGCCGAGGTGCTGCGCATGGTGGACTCTTCCGAGATCGTCGACGCCATGAGCGTGGTGGCCGTGCTGCACGCCGCCCGCCGTCGCTGAGCCGTGGGTCCGCGGCTCGTCCGCGCGGTCGTGCGGGCGCTGATGGCAGTCTTCTACCGCCGCGTCGACGTGGCGGGCCTCGAGCACGTCCCTGGACAGCGCCCGCTGATCGTCGCCGCCAACCATCAGAACGGCCTCGTCGACCCGATGCTGCTGATCGCCGCGCTGCCCCGTTCGCTGCGCCCGCTCGCCAAATCGGGGCTGTTTCGCCATCCGATCATCGCGCCGTTCCTT
>JBKOZA010000137.1:0-6237 GCA_046725675.1 Candidatus Methylomirabilota bacterium | reverse complement strand
GCGGCCACACGACTGCGGTGGGCGGCGGCAAGACCGGTACCAGCCGGCACGTACTCGCGCGCGAGGCGGACCTGCTGACGGCCCGGTACCGTCAGGCCGAGCTGCCGCGCGCGCTGCTCGACCCGGGCGGGAGCGCGCAGCGTGGCCACCTCGACCTCGAGCTGGCGGATGGCGGTCTCGACGTCGGCTCGCTCGCGGTGCAGGCGATCCAGCTCGTAGGCGAGGTGCACCTGTTGCACTCGCAGGCCGACGACACCGAGGGCGCCGACGACCAGGGTGGCCGACACGAGCAGCGCGCCGACGAGGGAGCGCCGCACGCGGGGATCCGCCTCGTGATGCAGTCTCTGGGCAATCTTCACGGCAGCCGCTCCAGCACGCGCAGCTTCGCGCTCCGGGCGCGGGGGTTGGCCCGCACCTCGTCGTCCCCGGGCTCGAGGGGCGACGGCTCGAGGGCGGCGAATCCCGCGGCCTCGAGGCTCCGGAACGTGCGCTTCACGATGCGATCTTCGCCCGAATGAAAGGCAATCACGGCCAGCCGCCCGCCCCGGGCCAGCAGGCCGGGCGCAGCCGCGAGGGCGCGCGTGAGCGCGCCCGGCTCGTCGTTCACCGCCATGCGCACGGCCTGGAACGTGCGCGTCGCAACGTGCAGCCGCCGCGGCCAGGCGGCGCGGGGCACCGCGGCCCGCACGGCGGCGACCAGGTCGCCGGTGGTAGCGAGCGGGCGGCGGCGCACGATGGTGCGCGCGATGCGGCGCGCGTGGCGCTCCTCGCCGTACTCGTACAGCAGACGACTCAGCTCGGTCTCCGGCAGCCGGTTCAGCAGCCCGGCGGCCGTCTCCCCGCGTGTGGGATCGAGACGCATGTCCAGCGGCTCGTCGCCCTGGAACGAGAAGCCCCGACCCGAGGCCTCGAGCTGCCAGGAGGAGACGCCCAGGTCGAGGAGCACGCTCTGCGCCTCGCCCACGTCGTGCTCGGCCGCCACCTCGGCGAGGTCGGCGAAGCTCGCGTGGGCCAGGCGAACGCGCTCCCCGAAGCGCGCCAGCCGGGGGCCGGCGTGCCGCAACGCCTCGGGGTCGGCGTCCAGGCCGAGCAGCCGGACGTCGTCACCGCTGCGCGCGAGCACGGCCTCCGCGTGTCCGCCCATCCCCACCGTCCCGTCGATCACCCAGCCTCCGTGACGCGGCCGCAGGACGAATGCGACCTCGTCCACGAGGACGGGAACGTGAACCGCTAGACCCCGAACGCCGACAGCTTCTCGAACAGCGTCGGCAGCGAGTCGCCCTGCGTCCGCTCGTATTCGTCGAAGCGCGCCCGGTCCCACACCTCGAACATCTTTCGCCCGCCGCCGACCAGCGTCACGTCCTTGTCGAGCCCCGCTTGCTTGCGCGTGTCGGGCGGCAGCAGCACGCGGCCAGCGCCGTCGACCGTGGTCTCCTTCGCCCGCGACATGTACAGCCGCGAGAGGTGACGGCCCTCCGGGCTGAAAATCGACTGGCCGTTGAGCTTGTCCTCGATGCGCTGCCATTCCTCCAGGGGGTGGACCTCCAGCGCGTGCTCGTTGGGGACCACGATCAGCTCCCCGGGGTGGTCGCCGTACTGGGCCAAGGCATCCCGGAACTTGGCCGGGATGCTCAGCCGCCCCTTCGGGTCGATCGTGTGCTGGTATCGGCCTCTGAACATGTCCTCTTGTGGGGGTCTTGGTCCATTTCATCCCACTTTCCCCCACTTGAGGGCCGACATTACCAATTGCCAAAAAGGCCTGTCAAGGGAGAAATGACGATTTTTAAATAAGATCCCGCACACCCCCCGGCGCGCGACCCGTGGGGGGCATGGGAGCACGTCCCACCCGGGATGGGGGCCGGGACCCTGCCGGGAGTTTCGGGGGGGGCGGCTGGGCGCTACGTCAGCGAGGCTTGTAGTACTTCATCGCCTCTGGGATCCACCCCTCGATCTGGGTGATCCGCGTGGCAGGCAGCGGGTGGGTCGAGAGGAACGCCGACAGGGGTGAGTCGGATTGACCGCTGGACCTCTCGGCCATTCGTTTCCAGAGATCGCGCGAGGCGTGCGGGTCGTATCCGGCCTTGGCCATGTAGATCAGGCCGAGATGATCGGCCTCGGATTCCTGCGCACGACTGAACGGCAACAGCACACCGACGGTGGCCACGCCGCCGAGTGCGGCGGCCGCGAGCTGCACGAAGCGCGGATCGCTGCCGGACAGGAGCGTCTGCGCGCCCGCGAGCGTCACACCCTCGACGGCAAGCTGCTGCGACATGCGTTCGCCGCCGTGGCGCGCGATCGCGTGCGCGACCTCGTGGCCGAGCACGGCGGCGAGGCCGGCGTCGTCCCGCGCGACGGGAAACATTCCCGTGTACACGGCGACCTTGCCGCCCGGCAGGCAGAACGCGTTCACCTGCTGATCCTCGATGACCTTGAACTCCCACTGGTAGTCGTTGCGCTCCGTCGCGGTGGCGATGCGACGGCCGACGCGCGTCACCTGCTCGTTGAGCTGGACATCGTTCGAGACCTTCGACTTGCCCAGGATCTGCTGGTAGGAGTCGAGGCCCATCTTCACCTCGGTTCCCTCGGGAATCAGCACGAGCTGGGAGCGGCCGGTGATCGGCACCGTCTCGCACGCGACGACGCTCAGCCCGAGCAGCAGCGCCAGCAGGATACGCACGCGGAGATTCTAGCGCACGACGGGCCGTGCCGCCCGCCGACCTGCTCCCGGCCCGCGGGCGAGGCGTCGCTCGCGCCAGGCGGTCGCCGCTCACTGGTTGCGCAGGTGCACGTCGGTGCTGAAGACGGCGGCGAGGCCGCGCGTGTCCCGCGACATCGCGCGCTCCGCGCGAGTGACGAGCGTGATGGCGATGCGACGGACGGCGGCGGGCTCGGTGGTGGGCGTCCCGGCCGCGTCGAAATAGGCGAGCGTGAGCGCCCGCACGGCGTTGACGACGGGCTGGCCGCCGGCGCCGGCATCGCGGCGCAGGATGTCGCCGGCCAGCCGCCAGGTGATCTCCTCGGTGGGGCCCGCGATGACGCCGTCGCGGTTGCGATCGAGTCGGAGCGCCACACGGGTGGGCTCGGCGATCGTCAGCGTGGCGATGGCGCGCGGGCCCGGCCCCTGTCCGGCCGTGCGCAGCTCCGCCGCGAGCCAGGCGAGCGCGGCGCGCCCGCTCTGCTGCGCCTCGACACGTGCCGCGCCCACCGCCCACGCCCGCTGTCCATGGTCGAGCGTGGTCAGGGTGGCGCTCAGCGTGAGGCCGAGCACGGCCGTGGACACGAGCAGATCCGCCAGGGTCACGCACCGAGCGTGAAGGGCCGGCGACGTCGCGTCAACGTCCAATGATCGCGACGTCGCCGGGTGTCAACGTCAGCTGCTCGTTGACACCATGAAGCCACGCAAATGAAAGGTCAGCGTCGCGCTCGTCGCCGGGAGCGTCGTGTTGCCCAGCACGACACTCTGTCCGGCCGTGAACTCCATTCCCGTCGTCAGGCCGAGACTCAGAGAGGTCTGGCCCGGAACACACAGAATGCCCGTGCCCGACTCGACGGCCGTCGGCGCCACGACCACACCCGTCGTCGAGGCGGTCGTGCCCGAGCCCGCGGTCGCCGTGCCGCTCGCGCCGCTCGGGCTGATCGACGCGCCGCACGCGGGCGAGGGAGACGGATTCGTGATCAGCACGTCGGTGACGACCAGCAGTCGACCGGCCGGCACCGTGAACACGCTGAGCGCCGTCGTCCCCGCGTCGACGGCCCGGGTCACCGACACGACCTGCTCGATCGTCGTTCCGGTGGGCGTAGCCGCCGCCAGCGTCGACGTCGTCGGGGTCGTTGGCGTGGTCGCCGGCCCCTGGCTCGTGACGGTCCCCGTTGCACCGCCCGTCGTCGGAGCGACACCGCCCGTCGTCGGGTTGACGGCGGTCGGCGTCGTCGACGACGACGCTTGCGCGATCATCGTCCCCGCCGGCGCGGTGCCGCTGGACGGGCTCGCGGTAAGCAGACCGTTGGCGGCAGCGACGCTGGCGGCGACGAGCACGAGCCCCACGACCATCAGATTCCGTGCATGACGGCCCATGCGAACCCTCCTTGTCGTAATCGGGTTCGCCACGGCCGCAAGGGATGTGCCGGCGACTTCGTTGAAACCGTTACACGCCCGGAGGGCGACGATCGGCCCAGGGACGCAGGCGTTCGAAGGCAGCCGCCGCCTGGAGCACGGCCACGTCGGCGAATCGGCGCCCGACGATCTGCAGACCGACGGGCAGACCATCGGCCGTAAACCCACACGGCACTGACGCGGCCGGCTGGCCCGTCACGTTGAACGGATACGTGAACGGGATCCACGCGTAAGGCGCGACGGGACGGCCGGCGATCTCGGTCGGATTGTCGAGACCGACCTTGAACGGCGGGCACGCGATCGTGGGCGTCAGCAACAGGTCGTACTTCTCGAAGAACGCGCGGGGATGCTGCCACCAGGCCAGCCGATCGAACCACGCCTGCACGTACTTCGTCGGTGGATTGCGCAGCGTGCTCTCGATGAGCCTCACCAGCCCGGGATCGATCTCCGCGCGCCGGTCGAGGTAGGGCGCCAGCCGGGTCGCGATGCCCCCGCAGAAGATCTCCGACCACGCCTCGAACGGCGAGGGCCAGCGAGGCGTCACCTCCTCCACGCGCGCGCCCAGCTCGCGAAACGCGCGGGCGGCCCGCGCGCAGACGGCGGCAATCTCGGGATCGACGCAGTCGGCGAAGCCGAGGTCGTCGCTCCAGGCCAGGCGCCAGCCCTTGAGCGACCCGCGCAGCGCCTTGGTGTAGTCCACGCGCTCGGCCGGCAGCGAGTACTGGTCGCGCTCGTCGGGCCCCGCGCACACGTTCAGCATGAGGGCGGCGTCGGCCACCGTCCGGGTCATCGGGCCCACGTGCGAGAGGCTCCACGCCCCGCTCACCGGATAGAGCGGCACGCGGCCATACGACGCCTTGAAGCCGAAGATTCCCGCGCAGGATGCGGGAATGCGGATCGAGCCGCCACCGTCGGTCCCGACGTGCAGCGGTCCCAGGCCGGCCGCCGCCGCCGCCGACGCCCCGCCGCTCGAGCCGCCGGGCGTGCGGTCCAGGTTCCAGGGGTTGCGCGTGATGCCGAAGAGCAGGTTATGGGTCGCGCCGATCCAGCCCATCGTCGGCGTGTTGGTCTTGCCGAGCATGATGCCGCCGGCGGCCTTCAGACGCGCCACGATCGGGGCGTCCTCGGTCGGCACGTTGTCGCGATAGAGCGGCGTGCCGAACGTCGTGCGTACGCCGCGGGTGATGACGAGGTCCTTCACCGAGAACGGCACGCCGTGGAGCGGGCCGAGGGTCGCGCGGCGGCGGGTCAGGGCCCGCTCGGCGGCGCGGGCATCGCGGCGTGCCTGGTCGGCCGTCAGGGTGACGTAGGCGTTGAGGATCGGATTGAGCTTCTCGATGCGGGCGAGGACGGCGCCGACGACCTCCACCGGAGACACCTTCTTGCGACGTATGAGCGCGGCCAGCTCGGTGGCGGGCATCCAGCCGAGGTCGGTTTCGTCGCGGGACGAGCGGGCGGGGGTCATGGACTCTCCTACGGGTTGAAGGGCTGGGCGGATCGTCGCAGCGTGAACACCGGGCGCATGGTAGGCCGTCCCGCCGCGCGCCGCAACTGTCGACGACCTCCGCGCTCACAGGACGAGACGGTAGCCGGCGATCGTGAGGTCCTCCGCCACCGGCACGTCGAGCTCGGGGGCGCGCGCGAATCCGAGCCGCTCGTAGAGCCGCACCGCCGCGCGCATCATCGGCGTCGTGTGCAAGGTGAGCGACGCGTTCCGAGAGCGGGCGCGGCGGATGCACTCCTGCATCAGCGCCAGGCCGACGCCGCGCCCGCGGGCCGCCGGCGCCACGGCCAGCAGGCGTACTTCGGGCGCCTCCGAGCGCGCGAGCGCCGTGCCGGGCAGCCGGAGCCCGGCCGGGTAGAGCAGCACGCTGCCCACCACGGTGCCGTCCTGCTCGGCGACGATCTGCTCGGCCGGCGCCGGATCGGCCAGGGTCGCCAGGATGTTGGCCCGGTACCCGTCCCAGTGGCGCGGCATGTGGGGCGCGTACTCCGCGTAGGCGGCCAGCGTCGTGTCCCGGATCGCGTCCCGGTCGGCCGGGCGCGCGTCACGGATCTGCACCGGGATCACGCGGCCGGGTCGCGGCTACACGCCGCGCAGGCGCGGATCGAGCGTGTCGCGC
>JBKOZA010000136.1:0-1124 GCA_046725675.1 Candidatus Methylomirabilota bacterium | reverse complement strand
GAGCATCGATCCCGTCGAGCTGGACTTCAACGTGCCCATCGACCGCGGCGAGGTCATCGGCCTCAACGGTGACGGCCCGCCGGCGAACGGCTTCAAGCGCTATCTGATCACCGAGAGCGGCATCTCGCCCCGGGCGGTGCCGGGCACGCCGGGCTACGCGCACGTCGTCGCCACCGACGAGCACGACGAGGACGGCGTCCTGATCAGCGACGAATTTACCGATCCTCACAAGCGCCGGGCGATCCACGAGAAGCGGATGCGCAAGATGGACGGGATCCTTCCGCTCCTTCCGCCACCGGTGATTCATGGGCCCGCGAACGCTCAGGTCACGCTGGTGGGCTGGGGTTCGACCGAGGGCGTCATTCGCGAGGCCATGCAACAGCTGGCCGACGCCGGCATCGCAGCCAACAACCTCCAAATCAGATGGCTCGTCCCGCTGCATGCCGACGCGATCCTCTCGATCCTGTCCAAGTCCGCGAAGGTCATCATCGTCGAGAACAACTACAGCGGGCAGTTCGCGCGGTACCTGAGAGCCGAGACCGGCTTCGCGGCCGGCGGCCACATCCGAAAATACGACGGCGAGCCGTTCATGCCGCACCACCTCGTGGACGGCGTCAGAGCGATCCTGGCAGGCTCGACGAAACTCTACGTGCCCGTGCACGAGATCCAGGTTTAAGGAGACGGCGATGGCCACGATCGTTCAGGCCGAGCGCGTCAAGGTGACGGTCAAGGACCTCAAGGGCAAGGTCGATCCCGATTGGTGCCCGGGCTGTGGCGACTTCGGCGTGCTCGCCGCGCTGAAGCAAGCGATCGCCGAGCTCGGGCTGCAGCCCCATGAGGTCCTGACCATCAGCGGGATCGGCTGCTCGTCGAACCTGCCCGGTTATCTCAACACCTATGGTATGCACACCCTGCACGGCCGCGCCGTGGCCGTGGCCACCGGCGCCCAGCTGGCCAATCACGCGTTGAAGGTCGTCGTGACGGGCGGCGACGGCGACGGCTACGGCATCGGCGGCAACCACTTCGTGCACGCCATGCGCCGCAATGTCGACCTGACCTACATCGTCATGAACAACCAGGTCTATGGACTCACGACCGGCCAGCTCTCGCCCACCAGCATCAAG
>JBKOZA010000135.1:0-2961 GCA_046725675.1 Candidatus Methylomirabilota bacterium | reverse complement strand
ACGGCGAGGTCGACGCGGTGGCGTCCGCGCTGCGAGAGGCGCTCGCGTGAGCGTCACCGCCGGGCCCCACGTCACGCCCCAGCCGCTCGGCATGGTGCCGGCGGCCCGCGCGGTCGGGCGGCTGGCCCTCGTCGGCGTGCTTTTCTTGCCGCCGGTCCACGGCTGGTTCTCTGCCGGAGGTCTCGACTGGGCCTATCTGGCCGCGCTGGCGTGGGCGGTGGCCTACTTCGGCGTGCCGGTGGTTCGACGCGTTGCCCTCGCGCTCGGGGTGCTCGACGCGCCGGCCGCCCGCAAGGTGCACCGCACGCCGACCCCGCTGCTCGGCGGTGCCGCGGTCTACGCCGCCTTCGCGGTGACCGTGCTGTTCAACTTCAACTTCTCGCGCGGCCTCAAGGGCGTCGTGGTCGGCGCCACTGTCGTGGTGCTGCTGGGCCTCGTCGACGACGTGTGGAACCTGCCGGCGCCGGTGAAGCTGGCCGGCCAGGTCGCCGCGATCCTCGGCGCGATGGTCTACGGCGTGATCCTCAGCGTGGTCCCGCACTGGCTGCCCGGCGCCCCCGCGCTCAACGTCGCGCTCACGCTGCTGTGGTTCCTCACCGTCACCAACGCCGTGCAGTTCCTCGACGGCATGGACGGCCTCGCCGCCGGGCTCGGGGTCATCGCGGGCCTGTTCTTCTCGATCAGCGCGCTGCAAACCAGCCAACCCTACCTGTTCATCCTGGCCGCGCCGCTGGTCGGCGCTTGTCTGGGCTTCCTGCCCTACAACTTCCGCCGCGACGGCGCCCGGATCTTCCTGGGCGATTCGGGCGCCAGCTTCATCGGGTTCACGCTGGCCGGCTTGGCCGTCATGGGAGAATGGGCTGAAGACGATCCGATCGTCGCACTGCTGACCCCGATCCTGATCCTGGCGGTTCCGCTATTCGACATTGCGTTCATCGGCGTGGTAAGGGTGGTGACAGGCAAAGTGCATTCGCTCCAGGAGTGGCTGGCCTACACGGGCAAGGACCACATCCACCATCGGTTCGAGGCGCTCGGGCTGAGCAAGGCGCAGAGCGTGCTGCTGATCCTGTTCATCGCCGGCACGCTCGGCCTGTCGGCGATCCAGCTCAAGCAGGCGACGCCGCGCGAGGCCGTCCTGATCCTCATCCAGGCCGGCTGCGTGCTGGTGATCATCGCGATCCTCGAGGGTGTGGGACGGGGACGGCCCGGCCGATCATGAACTGGCGGCATTGGCGTGACCGCCTGGCCGGGCTGCTGCAGCTGGACGAATCCCCGTGGCGGACCGCGCTGGCGCTGGCCGTCGGCGTCTTCATCAGCTTCACGCCATTCTGGGGCTTCCAGACGCTGCTGGCGCTCGTGATCGCGACCGTGTGCCGGCTCAATCGCGCGGTGACGGTGACGGGCACCTGGCTCAACCTGCCCTGGTTCGCGCCGTTCGTGTACGGCGGCGCCCTCAAGCTGGGGGCCCTGATGCTGCCCGGGCTGTCCGGTCTGGCAGGCCTGTCGGCCTCCTTGCTGGTGGGAACGACCACGCTGGGGCTCGCCGCCGCCGTGCTGACCTGGCTGGTCGCGTTCTGCGTGATGCGAGTGCGCCGCCAGCGCCGCCGCGGCCGGCGCGGGGCCGACGCCTCCCGCCACGCCGCCTGACCGTGGTGGCCGGACTCGCCGAGCTCCTCCGCCGCTGGACCCTGCTGGAGGCCGCCACGGCGGAGCTGGCCGCCCGGCTGCTCGCCGCACTGTTCACGGCGGCCGTGCTGCTGGTCGGCTATCGCCTGCTGGTCGGCCTGCTCGAGCGCATCGTGCGCACTCGACCCATCCACGAGACGGCGCGCTTGCGCACCCTGGCCTCGCTCGTCACCAGCCTGGCGCGCTGGGCGGTGGGGTTCGTGGTCGTCGTCGTCGTCCTGCGCGAGCTGGGCGTGGACGTCCTGCCCATCGTCGTCTCGGCCGGCGTCCTCGGTCTGGCCATCGGCTTCGGCGCCCAGACGCTCATCCGCGACGTCATCGCGGGCTTCTTCCTGCTCTTCGAGGGGTTGCTCCACGTGGGCGACGTCGTGCAGATCGGCGCCACCAGCGGCACCGTCGAGTCGATCGGGCTGCGGGTGACCACCGTGCGCGCCGACGACGGGGCCCTGCGCGTGGTGCCGAACGGCCAGATCACGGAGTACGCCAACTACAGCACGGGCGGGGTGCGAGCGGTGGTCGACGTGCCACTGGCGCGGGACGTCCCCGTCGACCAGGCGATGAAGGTGCTGACCGAGGTCGGGGCGACATGGGCGCAGGCCTCGGGCGCCGCGCTGGAACCGCCGCAGGTCCCGGGTATCATGGGATTCAGCGGCGGCGAGGTGGTGCTTCGTCTCAGCGTGCTGGTAGCGCCCGAGCGGCGGTTCGCCGCCGAGGCCGAGCTCCGGCGTCGTGTCAAGGAGGCGTTCGACCGCCACCACTGGTCCCCGTTCGGCGCCGCCGGATAGGAGTTGTCATGCGCGTACGCAAAGCTG
Organism: Candidatus Methylomirabilota bacterium; assembly: GCA_046725675.1. GTDB lineage: Bacteria > Methylomirabilota > Methylomirabilia > Rokubacteriales > CSP1-6 > AR5. Next base: position 463 of record JBKOZA010000135.1, on the reverse strand, counting down.
TGTTCCCCGCGGCCGGTCTCGGCACGCGGTTCCTGCCCGCCACCAAGGCCCAGCCCAAGGAGATGCTGCCGCTGGTCGACAAGCCGACCATCCAGTACGTCGTCGAGGAGGCAGTCGCGTCGGGCCTGTCGGAGATCATCATCGTCACCGGCCGCAACAAGCGGGCGATCGAGGATCACTTCGACGCCGCCTTCGAGCTGGAGTACTACCTCAACGACCGCGGCAAGGTCGAGGAGCTGACCCAGATCAAGACGATCTCGGAGCTGGCCTCGGTCTGCTACGTGCGCCAGAAGGAGCCCCTGGGGCTGGGCCACGCCATCCTGGTGGCTCGCGCGCTGGTCGGCGACGAGCCGTTCGGGGTGTTTCTCGGCGACGACATCATCGGCAGCACCGCGGTGCCCTGCATGCGGCAGCTCCTGGACGTCTTCGAGAAGTACACCGGGCCCGTCATCGCCGTCGAGCG
>JBKOZA010000134.1:0-12394 GCA_046725675.1 Candidatus Methylomirabilota bacterium | reverse complement strand
GGCGAGCTCCTCGCTGGAGGTCCGGAAGCCGGACGGCACGATCGGCCTGGTGGACTTTGCCTTCCTCGCCAAGACGGCGCCCGAGCCCCTCAAGAGCGAGTGGAGCGGCGGCAAGGGCATCAACGTGCACCACAAGTTCGTGGTGACCGACTTCAGCCCGCCCACGGCGAAGGTCTTCACCGGCTCGTCGAATCTCGCCCCGAGCGGCGAGAAGAACAACGGCGACCACTTGATCGTGATCGAGGACCAGAGGATCGCCACCGGATACCCCATCGAGGCGCTGCGGGTCTTCGACCATCTGCATTTCCGTTCCCGGATGAAGGCGGCCACCTCGGGAAAGAAAAAGGAGACGCTGTCGCTCCGTCTGCCGCGGGCGATCAGCGGCAAGGCGGCTCGAGCCGTACTACGTGCCGGACTCGCAGAAGCAGCCCGACCGCGAGCTGTTCTCGCGCTGACCGCCTGAGCCCGGTGACCGGTGGTCCGACGGCGGGGCGCCCCGCCACGCCCACGGAGGTTGACAGTCCCCCGCCGTCGCCGCATAGTGGCCGACATCACGATGGCACACGCACAGACCGTCAAAGAGCTCAAGGACAGCGGGTGGCAACGGAAGTCGGTCAAGCAGGAGCTGCGTGACAATCTCGTCGGGCTCCTGCGGCGGGGCGAGTCGTTCCTGCCCGGCATCGTCGGCTACGAGGACAGCGTCGTGCCGCAGATCGAGAACGCCGTCCTCAGCGGTCAGGACCTCATCTTCCTCGGCGAGCGCGGCCAGGCCAAGACGCGAATGGCGCGGCTGCTCATCGGCCTGCTCGACGAGGCGATCCCCGCCCTGGCCGGCTGCGAGATCAACGACGATCCGCTCGCGCCCATCTGCCAGGCGTGCCGCGAGCGCATCGCCAGGGACGGCGACGCCGCCGGCATCGTGTGGATCCCGCGCGACCGTCGCTACGGCGAGAAGCTCGCCACGCCCGACATCACCATCGCCGACCTCATCGGCGAGGTCGATCCCATCAAGGTGGCCGAGGGGCGGTATCTGAGCGACGAGCTCACCATCCACTTCGGCCTGCTGCCGCGGACGCACCGCGGCATCTTCGCGATCAACGAGCTGCCGGACCTCGCCGAGCGTATCCAGGTCGGTCTCCTCAACATCATGGAGGAGCGCGACGTGCAGATCCGCGGCTACAAGGTGCGGCTGCCGCTCGACCTCTACGTGGTCGCCAGCGCCAACCCCGAGGACTACACGAATCGCGGCCGGATCATCACGCCGCTCAAGGACCGCTTCGGCTCCCAGGTGCGCACGCACTACCCGAAGAAGCTCGAGCAGGAAATTCTCATCATGGAGGCCGAGCGCACCGCGTTCCCCGTCGACGGCGTGCGCACGGTCAGCCCCGAGTACATGAAGCAGATCGTGGCCGAGCTGACCCACCTGGCCCGCCAGTCGTCCGACATCAGCCAGCGCTCCGGCGTGTCGGTGCGGGTGTCGATCTGCAACTACGAGAACCTCCTGTCGAGCGCGCTCAAGCGGGCCATCCGTCTCGACGAGCGCCTGGCCGTGCCCCGCGTGAGCGACCTCGGCGCCCTGGCCGCCTCCACCACCGGCAAGATCGAGCTGGAGACGGTCGGCGACGGCGGTGAGGACAAACTGCTGGGCCGCCTGGTGCACAAGGCGGTGCTGAACGTCTTCAACCGCTCGTTCAGCCAGCCCGAGCTGGCCGAGGTGGTGAAGGGCTTCGAGGGCGGGGGGGCCGTGCAAGCCTCCGACACCATGCCGTCATCCGAGTACGTCAAGCAGGCCGGCCAGATGCCTTCGCTCCGCGCCGCCGCCGCCAAGCTCGGCGCCACCGAGCCCGCCGCCATCGCCGCCGCCATCGAGTTCGTGCTGGAAGGGCTGCACCTCTCCAAGAAGCTCAACAAGGACGTCCAGGCCGGCCGCTACCGCTACCGGAGCTGAGCGATGCCGCTCTTCCGGTATTCGCGCTGGGACGGCACGCAGAAGATCGACCTCGACGCCGACGGGCTGCTGTCGGCCATGGCCGACGACCTCCTCGCCGACGGCGACCCCTGGCGCGCGTTGCGGCGGCTCATGCAGCAGGGCGCCCGCCTGCCCGAGGGCCAGCGGATGCCCGGGCTGAAGGACCTGCTCGACCGCCTGCGGCGGCAGCGGCAGCAGCGCCTGGACCGTTACGACCTCGGCTCCAGCCTGGAGGACATCAAGAAGAAGCTCGAGGAGATCGTGCAGACCGAGCGCCAGGCCATCCGGGAGAAGACGCCCGCGGGCCCGCAACGCGCCCAGCGCGAGCAGGCGCTGGACGCGATCCCGCCGGATCCGGCCGGACGGCTGCGCGACCTGCAGCAGTACGACTTCGTCAGCCCGGAGGCCAAGCAGAAGTTCGACGAGCTGCTCGCCTCGCTGCGCCAGCAGATGATGCAGCCGATGTTCAACAGCATGCAGCAGGCGCTCAAGAACATGAGTCCTCAGGACCTCGCCCGCATGCGGGAGATGATGCAGGACCTCAACCGCATGCTGCGCCAGAAGGCCGAGGGCGAGGAGCCCGATTTCGACGCGTTCATGGCCAAGTGGGGCCAGAGCTTTCCCGGCGTCGAGAGCCTGGAGCAGCTCATCGAGCAGATCGGTCGCCAGATGGCCGCCATGCAGTCGCTGATGCAGAGCCTGTCCCCCGAGCAGCGGGATCAACTCAATGAGATGCTGCGCGGGCTCATGCTGCAGGACGAGCGGCTGGAGGCGCAGATGCGCCAGCTCGCCATGAACCTCGCCGAGTTCCTCCCCCTCGACGAGATGGCGCGCCGCTACCCGTTCAAGGGCGACGACGAGGTCTCGATGCAGGAAGCCATGCGGCTCATGCGCGAGATGCAGGAGCTGGACGAGCTGGAGCACGAGATCCGCGGTCTGCGCGCGCTGGAGGACCTCGAGCACGTCGACCGCGAGCGGGTCGAGCGGCTGCTGGGCCCGGAGGCGGCCGAGGACCTCCAGCGGCTACAGGAGCTGACCCGGCAGCTCGAGGACGCCGGGTACCTGGAGCGTCAGGGGGACGAGCTGGCCCTGACCGCGCGCGCCATCCGCAAGATCGCCGACCAGGCGCTGCGCGAGGTCTTCGCCGTCCTCAAGCGCGACCGCATCGGCGGCCATGCCCTCCAGCGCCGCGGCGCCGGCGGCGACCAGACCGACGAGACCAAGGCCTACGAGTTCGGCGACCCGTTCCTGCTCGACCTCAAGGAGACCGTGATGAACGCGCTCGAGCGCGGGGGGCCGGGCACGCCGATCCGGCTGGCGCCGAGCGACTTCGAGGTCTACCGCACCGAGCTGCGCACGCAGGCGGCCACGGTGGTGATGCTCGACATGAGCCGCTCGATGCTGAACAACGGCTACTTCCTGCCCGCCAAGAAGGTGGCGCTGGCCCTGTCGGCGCTGATCCGTGGGCAGTTTCCCCGGGACGCGCTCTACATCATCGGCTTCTCGCTGTACGCGCGCACGTTCACACCGGAGCAGCTCCCGACGCTCTCGTGGAGCGAGTGGAACATCGGCACCAACATGCACGCCGGCTTTGCGCTGTCCCGCCGGCTCCTCGGCAAGCACAAGGGCGGCACCAAGCAGATCCTCATGGTGACCGACGGGGAGCCGACCGCGCACCTGGAAAACGGCGTGGCCGATTTCGCCTACCCGCCGACTCCGCGCACGTTCGAGGAGACGCTCAAGGAGGTCCAGCGCTGCACGCGCGAGAGCATCACGATCAACACGTTCATGCTCGAGCGCAGCTCGTACCTGGTGGGCTTCGTGGAGGACATGGCCCGCATCAATCACGGCCGGGCGTTCATGGCCTCGCCGGACCGCCTAGGCGAGTACGTCGTGGTCGACTTCGTCCGCTCCCGCCGCCGCGTCGTCGGTCGCTGACCGGACACCGCGCTCCTCCCTCCCGGCTCGGCCTCGCCTGCGATCAGGAGTCCGTCGAGCGCTCAGCGGTTGGCACGGTCCTGCCCGGCGCGTGACGCATCGGGCGTGTACTCGCTCTCGACCTGAAGGCGGGCCGCGGCCGCCGCCCATTCGTCGCGACGGCCCCAGGCGATCAGACGGCCGTCGCCGAAGAGGAACCAGTACGGGGTTGCCCCGGGGGATTCGCCGAGTCTCGCTTCCGCGATCTCGGCGTGATCGTGGCGCGGCGACCGGGCGCTCGCCCGCAGCCTGATGCCCTCGATTCGCACGAGCGAGCCGTTCTGGCGCTCGAACGAGGTGGCCAGCAGACCGAAGACCTTGTCCTTGGAGTCACCCGGCTGCACGGAGGCGAGCCGATCGAGAGGGTGGTAGCCCACGGTCGCCTGGAGCGCGATCGTCCCGGGCGCCGGCGCCGGCGGTGACAGCTCGGGCGGCGGGATCCGGGCGGCCGTCCGTGGTGGCAGCTCGGGTGAGAGCGAGCTCGTTCGCGATCCGGCCAGGCTCGCGGAGGGGGGGGCGGTGACCTCGGGCGCCGGCGCGGGCTTCGACGTCACGACGGGTGGCCGCGGCGCCGCCGGCGCTGGAGCCTTCTGGGCAGGCGGTGGCACCGGGCGCGTGACGGGCGGCTCTGGCCGCGCGACGGGTGGCACCGGACGCGTGACGGGTGGCACCGGACGCGTGACGGGTGGCTCCGGGCGGGTGACGGGTGGCTCCGGGCGGGTGACGGGTGGCTCCGGGCGGGTGACGGGTGGCTCCCGGCGTGTGAGCGCGTCCGGACTCGAAGCCGGGGCCTCACGCGCAGCGAGCGCCTCGGGGCTCGCAGCTGGCGGCTCGCGGCGCGCGAGCGCATCCCGACCAGGAGGCGGGGGTTCGGGGCGAGCCGGTGCTTCCGGTGTCAAGGCCGGTGGCTCGCGGCGCGCGGGCGCGTTCGCGCTCGGGGCCGGTTGCGCGCGAGGCGGGGGCGCTTGAGCCACCTTCGGCGCGGGCGACGAGGGCGCTTGATGCTGGAGCAATCGGCCGATCGTCGCCACCCCCGCGAGGATGGCCAGGCCCGCCACGGTACCGAGCGCGATGACCCGGCGTCGCCGCCGACGGCGGCGATCACGCGCGAGGAAATCTCGGATGGACTGCAGCCGGACGTCCTCCTCGGCGAAGTCCTCCCACTCGACGTCGGACTCGCGGCGATTCTCCAGGCGAGCGAGCAGCCGTTCGCGAGATGTCACGGGTCCAGGTCGAGAGCGGGGACGGCCCCGCGTTGAGTGCGATAATTCATGGACATCATGCTGAAGTGTCAGACAAGCTACCGCCGAAGGCAATCGCGGCCAAGTCCTTTGTGATCGGCGCCGCCACGGCGGGCGACGAGCGCGACCCCCCGGGTCCACGGTAGGCAAACCTTTGCCTACCTACCACCCCTGGCCGAATCAGGCGCTCTTGGCCGCCGGGTGGGGGCGGGCCGGAGCCGCCCCGGTCTGGGTGCCGTTCCTGCGGGTCGCGATCCGGTCACGGAGCTCGATCGTGGCGTGCTCGCCAGCCAGGCGGCGTGCGATGCGAAGCGAGTGGGTCACGATGTCGTCGTCGCCCAGCTCGACGAACGCCGACGCGGTCCACAGCACCCCTTCGAGCGAGCCGGCGCTGCTGGCCCGGAACAGCGTGGCGAGATAAAGGTTCCGCGCGTGTGAGATGCCCACGGCTGGCGAACCCGAGGCCCGCACGATCCTCAGATACGCCCCGGCCGCCTCGGCGAGCCCCTGCCACGAGCAGCTTCCCACGGTCGCGGCGTACGTGTCGTGCCAGGCGCGCAATGCCTCGGTCACGTCGCCGGCCGACAGGGCCGCATCGACCGTGGCGGGCTGCGACGCGGGCGGGCCCGCGTCGTCTCGCCCGGACTGTCCCCCGGGCTCGTTCATGCCGGCCGGACATCGCAACGGCGATGCCACGCCCTCCGCCGAGCGAATACCTGCGAAGTCGAGGACTTGGCCGCAGGGGTGCCGAGCCTCGTTCGGGCACGTGGACGGGCGGTTCGGGACGAATCGGGCGGGATGCCCGGCCAACGAATTGACTGGAGGCCGGGCGTCGTCTAGTGTCCCTTCGTCAGCAAGAACATCACGACGAACGCAGAGGAGCGGACATGGCGACCTTCGACATCTGGATGAACGGACGGCTGGTGCCCCAGGAGCAGGCGGTGCTGCCGGTGAACAGCGCGGCGGTCTTCTACGCCACCAACGTGTTCGAGGGCCTGCGCGCGTACTGGAACGAGCGCGACGGCGAGATGTATGGCTTTCGCCTGGCCGACCACTTCGCGCGACTCCGCGAGTCGATGAAGATGATGCGCTTCACCGTCCCCTACAGCGACGACGACCTGTTCGAGGCGGTGCGCACCGTGATCGCCGGGAACGAGCTGCGCGAGGACATCCACATGCACATGGTCGCCTACGTGGCCTCGCCCGGGCTCGACGCGACCACGCCCACCGGTCTCTACATCAACCCCCGCAAGCGGCCTCGGGTGATGGAGGGCAACGGGCTGCGGTGCAACGTGTCGTCGTGGACGCGCACCTCCGACAACGCCATCCCCATCCGGCTGAAGTCCGGTTCCAACTACCAGAACGGCCGCCTGGCGATCTTGCAGTCCAGGGCCGACGGCTACGACCAGCCGATCCTCCTCAACCGGCACGGCAAGGTCGCCGAGGGCAGCGGCGCGACGTTCTTCATGGTCCGCAAGGGCCGCATCGTCACGCCGACGACCAGCAGCGACATCCTCGAGTCGATCACGCGCACCACCCTGATCGAGTACGTCTGCCCGCAGGTGCTCGGGATGGGGGTCGTCGAGCGCGACATCGACCGCACCGAGCTGTACGTCGCCGAGGAGGCGTTCTTCTGCGGCAGCGGCTACGAGATCACGCCGATCCTGTCCGTGGACAAGTTCCCGCTCGGCACCGGTGACGTCGGCCCCGTGACCAAGCGCATCTCGTCCGCGTACCTCGACCTGGTGCGCGGCGCCGACACCCGCCACCCCGAGTGGCGCACCCCGACGTACAAACCCGTGACCGTCTAGCGTCCACCGGCTGATCAAACCGGTCAGATGCGAGGCGGCGCGAGCACCGAAGCGAGGCGTACTTCGAGTACGCCGCAGCGAGGCGCGCAGCGCCAACGACGCAGATGACCGGTTTGGATCAGCCGGTGCGGTTTGACGTCGGGATAGTCAACAACCAGCCCGTCCCGGTGGTGGTGCGTCAGGCCCAGCTGGCCGAGGAGCTGGGCTTCGACACCGTGTGGATCACCGACTCGCACCTCGTGTGCCGCGAGCTGTGGGTGACCCTGACCGCCTGCGCCCTCGGCACCACGCGGATCCGGCTCGGTCCCGGCGTCACCGTGCCGCACACCCGGCATTGGTCGGTCGCGGCCAGCGCCATCGCGACGCTGGAGGAGATGGCGCCCGGCCGGGTCGTGCTCGGCATCGGCACCGGCGGCAGCAGCGCCGAGACGATGGGCGTGAGCGTGCAGCGCGCCGCGCGGATCGCGACGCTGGAGACGATGACCACGTCCATCCGCCGGCTGCTCGCCGGCTCCACGGCGGCCCTGGAAAGCGGCGTCGACACCCGCCTGGCCTGGCTGGCGGGCCCGCGGCCGGTCCCGCTCTTCGTCGCCGGATCCGGCCCCCGCATGCTCGAGGCCGCGGGTCGCCTGGGCGACGGGACCATCATGTACACCGGCACCGATCCCGCCGTGCTGCGCGCCGGCCTGGAGTACGTCGCCCGTGGCGCCGCCCAGCAGGGGCGGCGTCTCGCCGAGCGGCCGGTGCTGCTGTGGACGCCGACGGCGGTCGATCGCGACCGCCGGCTGGCCCGCGATCACGTGCGCGGGCGCGTGGCCTCGGCTATGCGTCACCCGCTGCCCGTGGTGCTCTCGCCCGAGGACCAGGCGGCGGTGCGGCGGCTGCGCGACGCCTACGACTCCTACCAGCACGCCACGGCGGCTTCGCGCCACCGCGAGCTGGTGCCCGACCGCTTCGTGGACATGCTGGCGCTGGCCGGCGATCCCGAGGAGGTGCGCGAGCAGGTCCGCCGCGTGACGAGCGTGCCGGAGATCGCGCGGATCATCATCCTCCCGCAGAACCCCGGGGCGGGCTTCCTCGAGCGCGAGGCGATCCTCAGGACGTTCGCCGAGCAGGTGATGGCGCGTCTGGGCTGAACGCTCAGCGGAACGAGCGCGAGTCCCGGGCCGCCGCGAGCAGCCACGCCTCGAAGTCGGCAGCGTCCGTGAAAAGCGCGTGGGGCCGGGTCGCCGCCAGCTCGGCCTCGATCGCGCTCGGGGCCCACGCGGCCGCCACGCCCAGCACGCCGGCCTGATCCGCCGCCTGCATGTCGGCGACGGCGTCGCCCACGTAGACGACCTCACCGGGCGCGACGCCCCAGGCGGCCACGACGCGGGCGATGGCGGCCGCTTTCACGACGCCCCCTGGCGAGCCGGTCTCGACGTGCTCGAACGTCTCGTCGAGACCGAAGTGGCTCAGCGACATGGCGGTGGTCTGCGGCCCCTTGCCCGTCACCAGCGCCAGGGGTATCCGCCACCGGCGAAGCTGCTCGAGCGCGGAGGCGACCGGCGGGAACACGCGCGGGCAGAGCGCCAGGTGACGCCGATACTCCTCGAGCAGCACGGCGAACGCATCCTGCCAGCGGTCCGGCATCGCCCGCTGCACCATGCCTTCCTCGCTGGGGCCGAAGAGCCCGCGAATCTCTGCGTCGGTATAGCGGGGCCCGCCGACCTTGTCACAGGCGGCGCGGAAGGCCGCGTAGCAGGCCGGCAGCGTGTCGGCCAGGGTGCCGTCGAGATCGAAGATCGCGCCGGCCAGTCGTCTCACGCCCCGAAGTCCACCGCGGTGGTATTGCCGCCGCTCAGGACCACGCCGACACGCTCGTCGGGCGCCGGGACGTAGGCTCCGCACAGCAGGGCGGCGAGCGCAGCGGCGCCGCCGGGCTCGGCCACGACGCGGACGGCGTCCCACAGCCGCTGCTGCGCCGACGCGATCGCCGCGTCGGGCACGAGCACCACGCGCGCCACGTGGGCGCGCGCGATCGGGAACATCAGCGCGCCGACGCGTCGAGGCGCCAGCGAGTCGGCGGCGATGCCTCCGGCCGGCGCATCGACCGGGCCGCCGGCCTTCAACGCCTCGGTGAGCGTCGGCGCCGTCTCCGGCTCCACGCCGATCACCTTGACGCGGCCCGCGAACCACGCGGCGACGCCGCCGATCAGTCCGCCGCCGCCGACCGCCACCAGCAGCGTGTCGAGCGCCGGCGCCTGGCCTTCCAGCTCGAGACCGAGCGTGCCCTGCCCCAGCAGCGTCTCGGCCTGGTCGTAGGCGTGCACAGACAGGGCGCCGGATTCGCGCTCCCACGCCTCGCTGGCGGCCAGCGCGTCGGCGTAGCGGTCGCCGACGACGACCAGGTCGGCGCCGTAGCTCCGGATGCGCGCGATCTTGGCAGGCGACGAGACAGTGGGCACGAAGATCCGGGCGCGCACCCCGAGCGTCATCGCGGCGTAGGCGACGGCGGCGCCGTGGTTGCCGCCGGAGGCCGCCACGACACCGGCGGCGGGGATGGGCCGTAGCAGCAGGTTCGTGAAGGCCCCGCGCGCCTTGAACGATCCCGAGTGCTGGAGCAGCTCCAGCTTGAGGGTCAGCGGGAACCGCGCCAGTCCGACGTCGCCGGCGCCCAGCTCGAGGACCGGCGTGACCCGCACGTGGGGACGGATCACTCGCTCGGTCCTCGCGATCGCCGCCCGGTCGATCGAGCTCGACGGGCCCGCCGCCGCCCGGCCCGTCGGGTCGAGAGCGCCGGCGTCGAGCGTCCGCCGGTAGCAGGTCTCGTCGACGTCCACGCCGAGCACGTTCCGCCGGCGATCGGCCCCGTCGTGACGCCAGCCGGTTGCCTCGTAGAAACGCCGGGCGCGCGCGTTGTCCGGCAGCACCCAGAGGATGGCGTCCGCGAAACCGCTCGCGCGCAGGTGGCGGACGCCAGCCTCGAGCAGGGCGCGACCGATGCCGCGCCCCCAGCAGTCGGGGTCGACGTTGATGGCGTACACCTCGCCGGTCGTCGAGGCGGCCTCCTCGGACGCCGCGCCGACGACGATGAACCCCAGGATCCGGCCGGCCTGCTCCGCCCCGAACCGGGCGCCGCCGCGCCGGGGATGCGGTCGCCGCAGAGCCTCGGCCCAGGCGGCCGCCCGCTCGGCGGCGCTCAGGTTCGCCAGGTAATCGTCGGGAAGGAGTCCGCGGTAGGCAGCCTGCCAGGCCCGGACGTGCAGGACGCCGACCGCGTCGGCGTCCTCACGTCGCAGCGCTCGTATGGTGGGGCTCAGGCGCGCGGCTTCACCCACGTCTCCGACCACGCCAGGCACGCGCTGGAGGAGTCGCGATCACCGCGCTTCTCCGCCCACACCTGCCCGGCGGCGAAGCGACCGTTCAGCTCGATCTGGGCCGAGCGGGCCGGGAAGAAAGTGCTGAACACGCCGATGGGCCGGTTGTTGGTGCCCGGCGCCATCGTGAGCACGAACGGCTCGAGGGTGTCCCACCACGTCATGCGGATGTGATCGGTCGCCGAGTCGATGGACTCGACGGCGGTCGAGCGGGCGTCCCCGCTGCGCGCGAAGGTGGCGCTGATCACCGGAATGGTGGGCTCGGCAAAGGCCGGGAACAGCAGGTACTCGATCGAGCGTTGCAGCCAGCGCGCCACGGCGGCGTTGTCGCTGTAGATGCGCGTCTTGCCGTCGGTGAGCTCGCTCTGCGCGAACAGGGCGTGACCGCTGCCGGCCGCGCACCAGAGCACCCGCCAGTGGCTGAACCGGGTGGCCAGCGTCTGGCCGCCGTCGTGGCTCAACCGGATGAACGAGTTCTCGCCCGTCATGAGGACATTGTTGAGGTCGACCGGAGAGGCCATCGAGCTAGCTCCTCTGGGAGGCGGCCGCCACCTCCACGCGGGCGTCGTTGTAGCAGGCGCCCTCGCAGATGTCGGCGTGAGTGGCGGGGGCCAGGGCCGAGACGGTCTGGTTGTTGTCGCTGGTGCGGAACCACGCGCCCTTCAGGGACGACACGACGCCGCGCGGCACGTCGTCGGTGACACGCACGGGCAGCCGGACCTCGCCGAGGTCGTTCCACACCCGCGCGGTCTGCCCGTCGTGCAGGCCTCGCGGGCGGGCGTCGTCGGGGTGGATCTCCAGCACCGGCACATCGTCGCTCGTGTGGGTACCGCCGAAGGTCGACGTGATGCGCTGGTCGGAGGCCGGCGAGATCAGCGTCAGCGGGTACGACGAGGTGATCGGCCGAAACGAGGGGAGCCGCGCGCCGTACTTCTTCTCCAGATAGGGCGAGGCCAGATCGACCTTGCCCGACTCCGTCGCCGGGAAGACGTTCTTGAAGAGCATCGCGTCCTCGCCCTGCACCGTCATGGCCAGGGCGCGGTCGAGCGGCAGGGCGCTCGGACGCACGCCGCCCAGGCGGGCGTCGGCGGGATCGATCGCGTCGTCGATCAGTTCCAGGTCGGTCGCCCGGAAGCACGGCTCGGTGAAGCCGAAGCGCGCGGCCAGGCGCCGGAAGATCTCCATGTTCGACAGCGCCTCGCCCTGCGGGGGGATCACCGGCTCCGCGCGCTGCAGCCAGTGCTGGCCGTAGGCGGCGAAGATGTCGTGGTGCTCGAAGTGCGTGCAGGCCGGCAGCACGACGTCGCAGTAGAGCATGCTGTCGGTCATCGCCACCTCGATGCCGGCCAGGAACAGGTCCTCCCGCTCGAAGGCGCGTCGCATGCGGTTCTGGTCGGGATGCACGACCACCGGGTTGTGGTTGTAGATGACGGCGGCCTTGATCGGGGGCCTCAGCGTGGGGTCGGTCAGGTACTTGCCGACGTCCACGATGTTGAGCGTGCGCGTGCCCGGGGGCACCAGGTCGGACCGCTGCAGCCGGGCCGGCGTCTTGGGAAACGCGAAGGAGGCGCCGTTGACGAGGCCGCCGCCGGCCACGCCGAACTTGCCGGCCAGCGCCGGCAACGCGAAGATCGCGCGGATGCCGCTGCCGCCGTTCTGGTTGCGCTCCAGCCCGTTGCCGACGCTGATGGCCGCCGGCGAAATCGTCGCGTACCACTCGGCGAAGCGCGCCACGTCGGCCTCGGCCAGACCACACGTTTCGGCGGCGCGCGCGATGGTCCAGGGACGGGCCAGCGCCATGAACTCATCGAACCCGGACACCCAGCGTCCGACGAACGCGCGGTCGAGGGCGCCGCGGCGCTCCAGCTCGGCCGCCACCGCCCAGGCCAGCACCACGTCGGTGCCGGGCCGCAGGGCCAGGTGCAGGTCGGCCTGCTCGGCGATCTTCGTGCGCCGCGGGTCGACCACGACGACCCGGGCGCCGGCCCGGCGGGCCCGGTTCAGCAGGGGCGTCAGGTGCAGGTTCGACCACGTGAC
>JBKOZA010000133.1:0-2726 GCA_046725675.1 Candidatus Methylomirabilota bacterium | reverse complement strand
AGCCACAGCACCTGGGTGAAGCCCTCGTGCTTGGCCTCCTCGGCGGCGAACAGGCTGGCCGCGTAGTTGGCCGACGTCTTGGCCTCGCCGAGGCCGCCGGCCACCGCCCGGACGTAGTTGTCGATCACCTTGATCTTGGTGGGCGCGAGGCCCTCCGGGTAGTACGGCCCGACCGGCGACAGGATCACGTAGTAGAGATACTGGCGGGCCGGCCGCACGCCCAGGAACGGCTCGCTGGCGATCACCGTGGGCCGGATGTAGAGCGACGTGCCGACCGCCGACGGCACCCAGTCGCGGTCGACGTCGACCAGGGTCGTCCACGACTTCAAGATCAGATCGGCGTCGATCGGCGGGATGCACATGCGCTCGGCCGTCCGGTTGAGCCGCGCCACGTGCTTGTCGGGACGGAACAGCCGGATCTTGCCGTCCCCGCCGCGGAACCCCTTCAGGCCCTCGAAGAGCGACTGGCCGTAGTGCAGGACGGCCGTCGCCGGGTCCAGGGAAAACGGCCCGTAGGGCTCGACCCGGGGGTCGTACCAGCCCTTCTCCTCCTCGAAGTCCGCGACGAACATGTGGTCGGTGAACACGTTGCCGAAGGCCAGGTCCTTGTCCTTGGGCTTGTCCTTCCTGTGCGGCGTGCGCGTGATCCGGATCGGCTCAGTCATCTCGGCTCTCCTTGGGGTGTCGTTCGCGTGGTCCATCCGCCAACCGCGTTCGCTCGGACTCCCCTCGTACACCCCACGCGTGCGTCCCCACACCGATCACGAGCAAGCTCCTCCCTAGAAGATGATGGGCTCGCGATAGAGCCCGAAGGTCTGCCGGTAGACGTCGGCGATCTCGCCGAGGCTGACGTAGTCCTTCACCGCGTCGATCAGCACCGGCATGACGTTGCCGCCGTTGCGGCACGCGTCGACGAGCTGCGCGAGTCGCCGCTCGACCTTGGCTAGGTCGCGCCCGGCCTTGAAGCGCCCCACCCGCTCGATCTGCTCCAGCTCGACCCGCTCGTCGATGCGCAGGTAGTTGATCGGCCGCTCGTCGGTCATCTCGTACTTGTTGACGCCGACCGTGACCTTCTGGCCGCGGTCCTCCATGAGCTGGTAGCGGTAGGCGGAGTCGGCGATCTCCTGCTGCGGGTAGCCCTGGTCGATGGCGGCCACGATGCCGCCCATCGCGTCGATGCGGGCGATGTACTCGAGCGCGCCGGCCTCCATCTGGTCGGTGAGGCGTTCCAGATAGTACGAGCCGCCCAGCGGATCGATGGTCAGCGCCACGCCGGTCTCCTCCGCGATGATCTGCTGGGTGCGCAGCGCGACGGTCACCGCCTCCTCCGTCGGCAGCGCCCACGTCTCGTCGTAGGAGTTGGTGTGCAGCGACTGGGCGCCGCCCAGCACCGCCGCCAGCGCCTGCAGGGCGACCCGGGCGACGTTGTTCAGCGGCTGTTGCGCGGTGGCCGACACCCCGGCCGTCTGGGTGTGCGTGCGCAGCCGCATCGACTCCGGCTTCCGGGCGCCGAAGCGCTCCTTCATGAGGCGCGCCCAGATCCGTCGGGCCGCCCGCAGCTTGGCGATCTCCTCGAAGAAGTCGTTGTGGATGTCGAAGAAGAACGACAGCCGCGGGGCGAAGGCGTCGACGTCCATCCCGCGGGCCAGCGCCGCCTGGACGTAGCCGAGCCCGTCGGCCAGCGTGAAGGCCAGCTCCTGCACCGCCGTCGCCCCCGCCTCCCGGATGTGGTAGCCGGAGATCGACACCGGGTTGAAGCGCGGCACGTGCTTGGACGCGAATTCGATCATGTCGGTGACGATGCGGACGGCCGGCTCCGGCGGGCAGATCCACTCCTTCTGGGCGATGAACTCCTTCAGCATGTCGTTCTGCATGGTGCCGCCCAGGCGGTCCCACGCCACGCCCTGGGCGTCGGCGATGGCCAGGTACATGGCCAGCGCGACCGACGCCGTGCAGTTGATCGTCATCGACGTCGTCACATCGCCCAGCGGGATGTCGGCGAACAGACGCCGGAAATCGTCCAGCGTGGAGATCGACACGCCTTCTTTGCCGACCTCGCCCCGCGCCCGGGGATGGTCCGCGTCGTACCCCATGAGAGCGGGCATGTCGAACGCCGTCGACAGCCCCGTCTGCCCTTGCGCCAGCAGGTACTTGAAGCGCTCGTTCGTGTCCTCCGGCCGTCCGAACCCGGCGAACATCCGCATGGTCCACAGCCGGCCCCGGTACATCGTGGGGTAGACCCCGCGCGTGAACGGATACTCGCCGGGTCGGCCGAGCTTGTCCGCGTACGACCAGTCGCCCAGGCTCTCCGGCGTGTAGAGCCGCTCGATCGGGATGCCCGACAGCGACTCGAAGCGGACCGGCCGCTCCTTCGGCTCCTGCGAACCGCTCATGCGCTCCTCCCCGCCGCGGCGGCGGTCAATCGCTCGACGTCCTCGACGCCGAGCCCGAAGATGTCGGGCGCCTCCAGTCCCATCCAGGTGAGGTACGACGCGAGCTGGCTCCGGTGGTGCACCTCGTGCTCGACCATGGCGAGCAGCAGCCGCCACGCCCGCACCGGCCGCGCGCCCGGCTCGAGGGCCGGCCGGTTCGCGGCGAGCATGCCCGCGTCCAGCGCACGCAGGCGGGCGCCGCAGGCAGCGTGGGCGGCGTCGAGACTGTCTCTTATACACATCTGACGCTGCCGACGAGTCTCGCCACGTGTAGTTCGCGGGGGGGGGCGGGGG
>JBKOZA010000132.1:0-6458 GCA_046725675.1 Candidatus Methylomirabilota bacterium | reverse complement strand
CGCGAGGCGGTCGAGCAGGAGGTCGTGACCTTCCTCACCCGCATGGCCGAGCGCGCGCTCGTCACTCTCGGCGATGACTGACGCGCCGCGGCCCTACACGCTGGTCGCCGAGCTGACGTATCGCTGCCCGCTGCGCTGCGTCTACTGCTCCAACCCGCTCGACTTCGCCCGCCACGGCGACGACCTGGACACCGGCGACTGGCTGCGCATCTTCGGCGAGGCCGAGGACCTCGGCGTCGTCCAGCTCAACCTGACCGGCGGCGAGCCACTGCTACGCCGCGACCTGGAAGCGCTGGTCGAGGGCGCGCGGGCGCTCGATCTCTACACGAACCTCATCACGAGCGGCATCCCCCTGACCCGCGAGCGCCTGGCCGAGCTGAAGCGGCGGGGCCTCGACAACGTGCAGGTCTCGGTCCAGGACGTCGCCGCCGCGGCCTCCGACCGCATCGCCGGCCTGAAATCGTTCGAGCGCAAGCTGCAGGTAGCCCGCTGGGTGAAGGAGCTGGGGCTTCCGCTCACGCTGAACACCGTCCTGCACCGCGACAACCTCGACCGAGTCGGCGAGGTCGTCGCGCTCGCGGAATCGCTCGCCGCCGACCGTCTCGAGCTGGCCAACACGCAGTACCTCGGCTGGGCGCTGGTGAACCGGGAGGCGCTGCTGCCGACGCCGGAGCAGCTCGACCGCGCGCGCGAGCTGGCCCGGGCGGCCCGCAAGCGGCTGCAGGGCCGCATGGAGGTCCTGTTCGTCACGCCCGACTACTACGCCGACTTCCCCAAGGCGTGCATGGACGGCTGGGGCCGTCGGTTCATCGTGGTCGCGCCAGACGGCCTGGTGTTGCCTTGCCACGCCGCCCACACCCTGCCGGGCCTGGTGTTCGACAACGCCAAGACCCGCGCGCTGGGAGAGATCTGGCGAGACTCGGCGGGCTTCGGCGCGTTCCGCGGCGAGGAGTGGATGCCGGAGCCGTGCCGCAGCTGCGACCGCCGCGCGATCGACTTCGGCGGCTGCCGCTGCCAGGCCTTCCACCTGACCGGCAACGCCGCCGCTACCGATCCCGTCTGTCCGCTCGCCCCCGATCACGCGCTCGTCACCGACGCGCGCCGCGCCGCGCGGGCGCCGGTCACCCCGCCGCTCGAGTACCGCACGGCGAACCCGGCGCCGCGCTGACGGCCGGCGCCGCCCGGCCGATCGCGCCCGCGGGCTACGCCTTGCGGAACCGGTGCACGCCGTCCGCGTCGACGACGCGTACGGCACGGCCGTCGGCCTCCAGGAAGTGCAGGTGCGAGAGCGCCTCGCCGAGGGCGAAGCTGAGCTGGTGCGAGTCCAGCGCGCGGCGGAAGAGCACGGGGACGATGTCGGCCGCGCTGCGCGGCTCGGCGATGGCGTCCAGGGCCTCGGCCAGGCGCGCGTCGTGATGCGTGCGCAGCTCGGCGATGCGCTCGGGCAGGCCGCGGAACGGCAGGCCGTGGGCGGGCAGCACCAGAGCGTCGGCGCCGATCCCGCGGAAGCGCTCGAGCGAGTCGAGGTAGAGCCGCAGCGGGTTGCCCCACGGCTGGTCCGGCCAGACGCTGATGTTGGTCGTGATGCGCGGCAGCACCTGGTCGCCCGAGATCAGCACGCCGGTCTCGGCGCACCAGAGCGCGCAGTGCTCGGGCGAGTGGCCCCGGCCGACGATGACGGCCCAGCGGCGGCCGCCGATGCTCATCGTGTCCCCCCCGCCGATGGCCCGGAAGGCGCTCGGCATCGTCGGCACCAGCCGCGGGTAGTGATTGCCGCGCCGGGCCAGCGAGGCCAGCGCCGCCTCGGCACAGCCGTTGCGGCGGTAGTGACGCGCCCGCGGCTCGTCGTCGCGCGCCTCGCCGGTCCGCCAGGCGAGCTGGCCGATGAGATATTCGGCCTGTCCGCACCAGAGATCGACGCCCCAGCGCTCGGTGAGCCAGGCGGCGTTGCCCATGTGGTCGGGATGGAAATGGGTGACGACGACCCGCGTGACCGGCCGGCCGCCGAGACCGGCGAAGATCTGCTCCCACAGCGCCCGCACGTCGGACAGCCCGACGCCGGTGTCGACGATGGCCCAGCCCGCGCCGTCGTCGACGAGCCACAGGTTGATGTGGTTCAGCTGGAACGGCAGAGGCATGCGCAGCCACTTCACGCCGGGCGCGACGTCGAGCGTGGTCCCGGGCGCCGGCGGCTCACTCCACGGATGATCGATGGCCATGCGCTCGAGTGTACCCCGAGCGCGCCCGGCGCTTGACAGTGGTGGCGCGCCCTGCGAGGATGCCGGCCGTGATCCCGAGCCGTGCGCGGGCGCAGTGGTGGTGGTGGTCGTCCTCCTGAGGGCGGCCCGGTCCCACACGCGCGCACGAGCGTAGAGCCGAAGAGACCAGGAAAGCCGCCCCGCGGGGCGGCTTTCGTGTTCCCGCCGCCCGGGTCGGCTCCTCGTCCAGAGGAGACGGACCAATGACGACGACCCGCTACGAGACCCGGGGAGGCATCCGCGTGCAGCGCACGGTGGAGGTGCTCCCCGTCGCCGGCTCGATCGATCCTCTCGTCGCCGCGCTCGACCAGCGCCGGGGCGTCCTGCTCGCCTCCCGCTACGAATACCCCGGCCGCTACACGCGCTGGGACATGGGCTTCGTCGATCCCCCGCTCGCGCTCGTCGCTCGCGCGCGCGGCTTCCGCGTGGAGGCGCTCAACGCGCGCGGCCGCGTGCTGTTGCCGGGCATCGCCGAGTCCCTCGGGCGGCTGGTCGACGTCGAGCGCGTCGTCGGCGCCGACGACGTCGTGGCGGGCGTCGTGCGCGAGCCGGCCGGGCGGTTCGCCGAGGAAGAGCGCAGCCGACAGCCGTCGATCTTCTCCGTGCTCCGCGCCGTCGTCGCGCTCTTCCACCATCGCGACGAGCCACACCTGGGCCTGTACGGCGCGTTCGGCTACGATCTCGCGTTCCAGTTCGAGCCGATCCGGCAGCGGCTGCCCCGGCGCCCCCAGCAGCGCGACCTCGTTCTCTATCTTCCCGACGAGCTGATCATCGTCGATCACCCGCGCGAGGTGGCCATGCGGCGACGCTACGACTTCGAGGCGGCCGCCGGCTCCACGGTGGGGCTGCCCCGGACGGGCCTGGCGACGCCGTACGTGGCCGCGTCGCACCCACCACCGCGGGGCGATCACGCGCCCGGCGAGTACGCCGCGCTCGTTCGGGTGGCGCGGCAGGCCTTCGAGCGGGGCGATCTATTCGAGGTCGTGCCCGGCCAGACGTTCTTCGAGCGCTGTCCGGCGCCGCCCGCCGAGCTGTTCCGCCGCCTGCGGGAGAGCAACCCGTCGCCGTACGGCTTCCTCATGAACCTGGGCGAGGGCGAGTACCTCGTCGGCGCCTCGCCCGAGATGTACGTGCGCGTCGACGGCGATCGCGTGGAGACCTGCCCGATCTCGGGGACGATCGCGCGTGGCCGCGACGCCCTCGGCGACGCCGCCCAGGTGCGCGCCCTGCTCGGCTCGGCCAAGGACGAGGCCGAGCTGACGATGTGCACCGACGTCGATCGCAACGACAAGTCGCGCGTGTGCGTGCCCGGCAGCGTGCGCGTGATCGGTCGGCGCCAGATCGAGATGTACGCCCGCCTCATCCACACCGTCGACCACGTGGAGGGCCGGCTGCAGCCCGAGCGCGACGCGCTCGACGCCTTCCTGGCCCACGCGTGGGCGGTGACCGTGACCGGCGCGCCGAAGGCGTGGGCGATGCAGTTCATCGAGGATCACGAGCGCTCGCCGCGGGCCTGGTACGGCGGCGCCGTCGGCGTTCTCGGCTTCGACGGCCACCTCAACACGGGCCTGACGCTGCGGACCATTCACGTGAAGGACGGTGTCGCGGCCGTCCGGGCCGGCGCCACGCTCCTCTACGACTCCGACCCCGCCGCCGAGGAGGCCGAGACGGAGCTGAAGGCCTCGGCCTTCCTCGAGGTCATCCGGCGCGGACCACGCGCCGAGCGCCGGCAACCGACCACGATCGCGCGTCCCGGCGCCGGCCGCCGCGTGCTCCTCGTCGACCACCAGGACTCGTTCGTGCACACGCTCGCCAACTACCTGCGGCAGACGGGGGCCGAGGTCGTCACCCTGCGCAGCGGATTTCCCGCCGAGGCCTTCGACGACCTGAAGCCGCACCTGGCGGTGCTCTCCCCCGGCCCCGGCGCCCCCCGGGACTTCGACGTCGCCGCCACGCTCGACGCGCTGGTGCGCCGGCGCATCCCCGCGTTCGGCGTCTGCCTGGGCCTGCAGGCCATGGTGGAGTACTTCGGCGGGACGCTCGGCGTGCTCGTGTCCCCCGTCCACGGCAAGGTGTCCCGGATCCGCGTCCGGGGCGGGCGGTTGTTCGAGGGGCTGCCGGCCGAGTTCGAGGCCGGCCGCTATCACTCCCTCTACGCGATCCGGTCCAGCCTCCCGGCCGTCCTCGAGGTGACCGCGGAGAGCGAGGACGGCGTCGTCATGGCGATCGAGCACGCCACGCTCCCGCTGGCGGCCGTCCAGTTCCACCCCGAGTCCCTCATGACGCTGGAGGACGACGTGGGCTTCCGGCTGCTCGCCGCCGTGGTGGATCGCCTGGCCAGCCCGCTCGCGGTCACCGCGTCGCCGCTCACTCCGCCAGCCACACGGTGTCCAGCTGCTGGTTGAGGTAGTGCGAGGGCGTGATCGTCCAGCCCCGCACCTTGGCACTGTGGGGCACGATCCGCTGCCAGTGCAGGGTGTACAGATAGTGGACTTCTTCGTCGAGGAGCCGCTTCTCGAAGACGCGGAGGTACCGCTTGCGCTCCTCGGGATCCACCGCCCGCGCCTGCTTCACGAAGAGGTCGTCGAGGACCGGGTCCTTGTACCGGCTGTAGTTGTTGTCGGAGAGGCCGGTCGACTGGAACTTCTGGAGGTCGATGTCGGGCTCGACGATGAAGCTGCACTGGGCGTCGCTGGCCACGTCGAAGTCGCCGCGCCGGAGCACGGCGACGTGGGCGGAGGCCTCGATCGTCTCCATCTTGACGTTCAGCCCGATCTGGCGCCACTGGTCGATGAGCCAGATCGCGATCGGCTCGTATGGCTGGGGAACGCCGCGGTTCTTGAACGTGAACGTGAAGCCGTCGGGCACGCCGGCCTCGCGCAGCAGCCGCCGCGCCTCGGCCCGGCTGGCGGCGACGTCCCGTCCGTAGCCGGCCAGCTTCTCCAGCTCGGCCGGCGGCGTCGCCCACGGCGTCCCCGGCACCTGGATGCCGCCCGCCTCTTTGACGATCGCGATGCGCGCCAGGTTCTTCGACCCCTCGTAGCGGTCGAGGGCCAGCGTGAGCGCGCGGCGCACGCGCTTGTCGTCGAAGGGCTTGCGCTCGTGGTTCATGGTGACGAGCTGCACGCAGTCCCAAGGACTCTCCTGCACGGTGATCTTCGGGCCCAGCGCCTGCACCAGCGCGTCGCGGTCGGCCGGGCTGAAGCCGCGGAACTGGATGTGCGCGCGCTCGCCGCGGATGGCCGCCACCTGGGCCGACGACGACGACATGAAGATCGCCCGGTAGCTGTCCAGGTACGGCTTGCCCCTGTCCCAGTAGTCGGGGTTCTTCTTGCCGATCCAGTGCGAGCCCTTCACGTGCTCGACGAACTTGAAGGGCCCGGTGCCCAGCACGTTCGTCTCGTACCAGCGCATGTCCTTGGCCAGGACGTCGGCCTTGTAGATCCAGTTGTAGGGCGAGGCCAGGGCGAGGAGGAAGGAGGCCTCGGGCCACTTGAGCCGGAAGCGGATCGTCTGCGGATCGGGCGCCTCGATGGCCTCGATCACGTGATAGGAGCCCTTGCGCATCGAGACCACCCCGGCCGGCGGGAACACGATCTTGTCGTAGGTCGCCTTGACGTCGCGCGAGGTGAGGACGCTGCCGTCGTGGAACTTCACCCCCTGCCGCAGCC
This sequence comes from Candidatus Methylomirabilota bacterium, assembly GCA_046725675.1. Taxonomy (GTDB): domain Bacteria; phylum Methylomirabilota; class Methylomirabilia; order Rokubacteriales; family CSP1-6; genus AR5. Next base: position 529 of record JBKOZA010000132.1, on the reverse strand, counting down.
TGAATGCGTAGACGAGCCCGTCCGGCGAGATCGTCCACGACTCGGCCAGGTCGGCCACCGGCCGCGTGCCCGTCCGGTCGAAGGGATCGATGCGCAGCAGCGTGTTGTAGTGCGGCGCCAGGGGATGCACCATGCCGAACGTCCCGTCGCGGTGGCCGTCGTAGGACGGCGGCTCGGAGGGGACGAGGAAGATCAGCTCGCCGCCGGAGCGGGGCTTGTCCTGGGCCTGGGCGGTCCCCGCAGCCAGCACGCAGAGCAGCGCGACGAGCATCCGCGTCAGCCTGGGGGGCCGCCGGATCGTAGCGTGCGACGCGCAGTGCGGTGACGGCGAGGCGATCGGGCCGCAACTGAGCGTCGGATCGGTCATGACGCGCTCCTGGCTCTCGGCGGGGTCGGTCCTGATCGGGAGAGTAACGCCTTACGCCGATCGCGTCGACAATTCAGTCGACGATACCGACGCGAGCCCGAGCCCGCCGGGACGGCGGCGCCGGCCCTTGTCGTCACCGGGCTCCCCCGCTAAGGTGATCGG
>JBKOZA010000131.1:0-9066 GCA_046725675.1 Candidatus Methylomirabilota bacterium | reverse complement strand
CCGACCAGGGCGATCGACGGCACCCCGGCCAGGGCGTTGCGGATGGCCGCGCGCGTCTCCAGATCTGCATCGACGATGACGGTTCTGATCGTGGTTCCTGACATTACTTGCGCAGCTCCGCGGGATCGAGGTTGCTCTTGCCGAACGGCCGGTCCATCACCTCGCCGACACCCGGAATGCCGGGCACCAGCGTGAACTCCTTGCGCTCCGCCTCTCGCTGCTCCATGAGCTTCAGGGGGTCCGGGACGCCGGCCGTGCCGATCGCCGCTGGCTGCACCAGCTTCACGGTCACCAGGAACAGGAGCTCGGTCTCGTTGTTCGTGAAGCGCGCGCTCCGGAACAGCGTGCCCAGGATCGGGATGTCCCCGAGCAGCGGGATCTTGGCAATCGACTGCCTCACCTCGTTGTTGATGAGGCCGGCGATCGCGAACGATTCCCCGTCCTTCACGTTCACGGAGGTGAACGCCTGGTTCTTGCGAATGACGGGAATGTTGAATCCTGCAACTGCGAGGCCCTGGCTGAAGTCGAGCGACGAGACTTCGGGTCGGATCTTGAGGTTGACGACCTCTCCGTCGATGACGACGGGAGTGAACAGCAGGCTGATCCCGAACTCCTTGAACTCGATCGTGACCGTGTTGTTCTGCTGGGCGACCGGGAACGGAAACTCGCCGCCCGAGATGAACTTGGCTTCCTTGCCGCTCTGGGTAATGAGGTTCGGCTTGGCCAGCGTCCGCAACGCGTTCCGTTCGGCCAGGGCCTGGACGACACCGGCGTAGTTGCGAGACCCGTTCGACAGGAAGAAGCCACTGCCACCCTGGGCCGAGGTGAAGCCGAAGTCGGGAGTCTGCCGTCCCACCACCGAGCTGGTGAATCCCGGGTTCGTGACGACACCGAGGGCTCCGAGTGGCGGGAAGAAGGGGGCCCCGGGGAAGCTGGCACCCTGCAGGGTCGAGCCGAGCGCGCGGATGCTGAAGCCCAGCTCGCGCAGCGCTTCGCGGGTCACCTCGGCCACGTGCATCTGCAGCAGGATCTGGGGCGGCCGGTACTCGGCGAGGGCGAGCAGGTTGACCACTCGGCCCTTGGGCGCGAACACCGACGCGACGTCGTTGGCGGCGGCGATCGTGTTCTGACTCGAGACGGTGCCGCGGAGGATGATGGCGTCCTGCGCCGGCTCCACGACGATGTCGTCCCTGGGAGCCACTTGCTTGAGGCGCTCGCCAAGGAGGCCGAGGTCGGCCTGCACGATCAGGTCGAAGAACAGGGTCTTGTTCGGGTAGAAGGCGACCAGCGACGTCACCCCGGCCGCCTTGCCGTTGACCAGGATCTGGTTGGGGGTGATCGCGAAGACGTCGGCGATGTTGGGATTGGTGACCGACACCCGCGTGAACGGCTCCTTGAGGTCGATGACCTGCGACTTCCCGATGGTGACCTCGAGCCGGATCAGTCCCTGCTCGGCCGCGCCGACCTCCGCCGGTGACCCGGCGCCGACCACCACTCCGAGCAGAAGGGCGAGAATTGTGATCGCAGTCTTCACTTGGCGGCCGCCTCCGGCTCGGCCTTGCTTCCGCCGAGCTGCACCCACGCGCGCTCCTCGTCGCGCACGAACAGTTGCTGCGACACCTTGCCGGCGCGCTGCACTTCGACGGCGTGGGACTCCGACGGCACGAGGCGTGCCCGCGAATTACCGAGCGGCGACGGATGCACGACCACCTCGAAATTCTCGATGCGCTCACGAGAGAACACCATCAGCGTGGTGGTGCCCGCCTGCTTGCCACTGAGCAGGATCTGGCTCGGATTGATCACGTACACGTCGGCGATGTTCGGGTTCGTCACCGCGATCTTGGTGACGGGCACGGTGGTCAGATCGACGAGCTCGGCCTTGTCGATGGTGACGTACAGCCGAACCGGCTCCGCCGCCCCCACGGCCGTCGTCATCGCAACGATCGCCGTCAGCCCCAGCACGACCCCCTGCACGAGCGTCCGGACCCCCATCGGCGTGACCTCCTCAGTTCTTCGGGGCGGGCGACTCGGCCCATCCCCGGTCGTCGCGAGTGAACACGACCTCGGCCGGCTTGCTGCCGCGGAGCACCGTCACGGCGTGTGTCTCCACACGGGGGGGCGGCAACGGGGCGCTCACCTTGACCGTCGTAGACTTCTGTGGCGCCACCGCCGGCGGGGCGGCGGACGGCGCGGCGTCGCTCAGGAGAGAGGCGGCGGTCACGCCCCTCGTCTGGACGATCTGGGTGTCGCGGAGGTTGCGCATCGCGAGCATCAGCTTGCCCTCGGTCTGGGCCAGGGCGAGCCGCTCCACCTGCGCCGGCACCAGCGCCAGGGTCACCGTGGTGACCGTCACCGGCTTGTTGTCGCGCAACTCGACCGTCTGGCCGGCGGCCAGCACCGTCACGTCCTGGAGGATCACCTTGGAGATCCGGTCCTGGGAACTCCGATCCTTCGCCATGCTGACGAGGACGTCGACGCGGCTGTTGGGGAGCACGAACCCGCTCTCCTTGACGGCGTCGTCCACCTTGATGGTGACGGCCCGCTGCCCTTCGGGCACGAGCATCGGCATCAGGCCGCCCTTGCCGGAGAGCTGCGGCGCGAGCTTGCCTTCCAGCAGGGGCTCGCCGGTGACGATGGAGCTGCGCACGACGCGCCCCTCGGCGTCAGCCAGCGTCCGGACGGCGCCGGACGGGACCGACTTCGACGGCCACGCGAGCAGCTTGACGTGCTGGGCCGTGATCGTCTCCGCCATGTTCATGTTCACGGCGGCCACGACGATCATCTCCATTTCCTGCTGTTGGCCGGCGGCGGCCGCGTGCTTGAGCACGCGATAGACAAGCGTGCTCGCAACGAGTCCGATGACCGAAGCCACGACGAGAACGAGGGCGAGCCGTCGACGCATAGTGATCTCCGTTTACTCGTAGCGCATGCTGGCCGTCTGCTGGAGCGTGATCGAGCCCAACATCGGCAAAAGATCGGGGAGCACCGTCTGGAAATTCGCCGTCACATTGACCCGGACCTGGGAGTCCGGGACGCACGGGTTGGGATTGCACGAGACCGTGGCCGACCAGTTGATCGGCGGCTGGCCGGCCGGACCCAGCAGGGCGGTCAACCTCGCCGTCGCGTTCGATTGCACGGAACCCGGAGCTGACACCACCCCGACTCGGACGGCCTCTCGCGCGGCGGTCGTCAGCAGGTTCAGGGTGAACCAGGCGCGGCTCAGCTCGACGCTGACGAACAGCACGAACAGCAGGATAGGGAGGATAAGGACGAACTCGAGGCTCGCTACCCCCCGCTGCTCCCGTAGACGTTTGTGTATGGTCATGATGTGTCGGTGTGGCCGGGGGGCGTCGCCCCCCGGCCACAGCTCGCTTAGCGGTTAGGAGCCCGCGTTGCCGACCTGCGCCTGGAGCTGGTCGCTGATGGCCTTGACCGCGTCCTTCAGCGCCTGCTGGAACGTCGGCGCGAACGCGAGAACGATGGCCGCCATCACGACGGCGCCGAGGATGATCCACTCCACCGACACCACTCCACGCTCACTCCGCACCCGCTGCAGCCACAGATTCAGCAGCATCAGCATTGTCTACTTCCTCCTTGTGTGTTGGTTGGTCATCTGACCGCACTGCCGCCTGCTTCGCCCCGCTCACATCCCCACGACTCCGGCTCGCCCGACTGGTAGGCCATCACATCCGAGAATCCCTTCATCCCCAGCGCCAGCATGGCCTCGGGGATTCGCTGCTCGGGGATGCGAAGGACGACAGCCGTGTGCCAGCGCAGCCGGCGACCGCTCTCGACGACCTCGACCGCAATGCCAAGCGACTCCAGGACGGACCGGATCTCGGTCACGCCCTGCTTGATCTGGTCTAGGCTCACAACCACGAACGAGCCCGTCTCTCTTCGGCTGGTTGTCATCGATTCGCTCCGCTGTGATTCGCCAGATCCGTGGGCTGCGTTCGCATCGCCGGGGCGGGAGAGGAGGCACGAAGCGTGCCGAATGTGCGGTTCGGCGCGGGCCGCTCGTAAAACGCCAACACGTTCGCGCACTTCCGGGCGCGCGCCGACACCACGCCGAGCGCGCGTGATCGGAGCGAAGCTATTCAGAAATGGATAACCCGGCGGGGTCCCTGGTGAGGAGTCGGGGAGAGACCGAGATCTAAGTGCGCGCAAACACAGGATCACGATACGAGAAAGCGGACTCGCACGGCGGTCGCGGAGGGTTATTCAGAAATGGATGGCGCGGGGCCGTCCGAAACATCGAGCAAGCGGGCCTTCCGGGCGATCGTCGCCTGACCAACGCCAAGATGCTTGGCGGCCTTCGTCTGGCTGCCGTACCGCTGGAGGGCATCGCGAACGATACCGGCCTCCACCTTCCGCAGCACCTGGCGCAAGTTCATGCGACCGTGCGGCGCGCCCCCCGACAGGGCGGCCTGGGCGATCTCGGGCGACAGATCGGTCACGCCCACCCGCGCGCTCCGGCTGGAGACGGTCAGCCGCTCGACGATGTTCCAGAGCTCGCGGATGTTGCCGGGGAAGGGGTAGCGGCTGAGGAGCTCCAGTGCGTCCGCAGCGAGCTTCAACCGCTTGCCGGTCCGGCTCTCCAGCGTGTCGGCCATCATCTCCACGAGGGCCGGGATGTCTTCCGGATGCTCGCGGAGTGGCGGCACGTGGAGCGCGAGAACGTTCAGGCGATAGAACAGGTCGCGACGAAACGAACCCTGGGTGACCAGGTTGCCGAGATCGGCATTGGTCGCCGCGATCACCCGGACGTCGACGCGCTTGGGCTTCGACGCGCCGATCGGCCACACCTCGCCCGCCTCGAGGAACTGCAGCAGCTTCACCTGCAGCAACACCGGCAGGTCGCCGATCTCGTCCAGGAGCAGGGTGCCCTCGTTGGCGAGCTCGACGAGCCCGGTCCTGCCCTTCGCATCAGCGCCCGTGAAGGCCCCGCGCGCGTAGCCGAACAATTCGCTTTCCATCAGCCCGGCCGGGATGGCGCCGCAGTTCACCTCGCGCAGCGGCGCTGCCGCCCGGCCGGAGGCCTGGTGGATGATCCTCGAGAACAGCGTCTTCCCGGTGCCGGTCTCGCCGACGATGAGCACCGGTGAGTCGACCTGTGCGAACTGGAGCGCCTTCTCGGCGACCGCGCGCATCGCGCGGCTCTCCATCACGATCCGATCGATGCCGACCTCGCTGCGGCGCATCTGCCACCAGCGAGTCGCGCCGGCGGGGGCGGCCTGGACGCTGTTGACGAGCTGACCGACACCCGTCATGTCGCGCAGAGCCAGCATCAGGTAACGCGGCTGATCGTCGCTCCCGCGCCAGGCGCGCAGCGTGACCATCGCCTTGCCGCCGGCCGGCAGGTCGACGGTACGACTCACCGCGTTTCGGCTGGCGAGGGCGTCCAGGGCCCAGGCCCCGTCGACACTCAGGCCGATGTGCTCGTCGGCGACGAAGCGCCCCACCAGCTCGCCCCGGGACAGGCCGAGCAGGTGCGTGGCCGCTTCGTTGACCCGGAGGATCTGGCCGTGGGTGGACAGCAGGGCGAGACCGTCCGCCGCCCCCTCGAACAGGGCCTCGAGGGCCTGTGCCTGACCCATGGGGTCAGGCAGCGGAAGATCGTCTCGGTCGTGGCTGGCGCGAGGATCAGTCACACCGGCAACGCCCGATCGTAGCACCAGGCCCTCCTTACCCGAAGCGCTCCATCTCGTCCGAATCGAAATGAGGCCCGTGCGCCCGCACGTCTCGAGGAATTCCAGTAGATCAGGGTCGGAAACACGGGCGCGAGCGGAGCAAAGACCGCGCCAAACCGCCGCTGCGACCGGAAACACCTGAATCGAGGGCCATCCTCCCCTCGAGTCAAAATGCCGGTCCACCCAACCCTGGATGACCCGGATCCTACTAGGGCAGCCTGACCGACTAGGAACTGGCCAGTCACGGGGACGAGCCGACAAAAGTGTTGGGTGGGGGGTCGATCGGCGCTGGACCGAACGCGTCTCAGGTGACCGTCGCCCGGAGCTCACGCAGCGCCGTGGGCGGCAGCACACGCAGCAACTCGTCCAGGGTGGTGCGGCCCTCGCGCAGCTTGGCGAGGGCGTCGGTCGCCATCGAGTAGGTGTTCTTTCGAGCGGCCGCCACGATCATCTCGTGCGAGGCGTTCTGGTTGATCAGCAGGACGTCGTCGGCGCCCGGCGTCCACAGCTCGGCGAGGGCGAGCCGTCGCTTGTACCCCGTCTGGTGGCACTTCGAGCAGCCGGCGCCCCGGTACCACCGCAGATCGCTGGGCACGACGTCGAAGGTCCGCTCCAGCACGCCGGCCGGCGGAGTGTACTCCTCCTTGCAGTTCCAGCAGATCTCGCGGACCAGCCGCTGGGCGAGCACCCCCAGCAGCGACGACGTGCACACCGTGCTGTCGACGCCGAGATCCTTCAAGCGGGTGACCGCGCCGAGCGCGTCGTTGGTGTGCAGCGTGCTCAGCACGAGGTGTCCAGTCTGGGCCGCCCGAAACGCCAGCTTGGCGGTCTCGGCGTCGCGGATCTCGCCGAGCATGATCACCTCGGGATCGTGGCGCAGGAACGAGCGCGTGTAGGACGCGAACGTGTTGCCCACACGCTCGTCGACCTCGTGCTGGCAGAACTCCGGGCAGACGTACTCGATCGGGTCCTCGGCGGTCACGATCTTGATCTCCGGACGGTACACCGACTTCATGACGGCGAACAGGCTGGTGCTCTTCCCGGAACCGGTGGGCCCGGTGACCAGGATCGTCCCCGCCGCGGAGCGAATCAGCTGCTCGAGCCGCTCGGTCACGGGGGCGGCCATCTGCAGGGCAACGACCGACTCCGGGGCGCTACGTGGGTCGAGGATCCGGAGGACGGCGTTTTCCCCGTAATAACCGGGGATTACCGACACCCGGAAGTCCATCGGCATGAGCCGGCCGTCCACCGCCACCCGGGCGCGAAAGCTGCCGTCCTGCGGCCGCCTTCGCTCGGCGATGTCCAGCGTGGCGAGGATCTTGATGCGCGAGAGCACCTCCACCCGCTGGCTGGCCAGATCGTCGCCCAGCGTGCCGAGGTTGAAATTCTGCAGCATTCCGTCGATGCGGAAGCGCACCTGCATCCGGTTGGTGATCGTCTCCAGATGGATGTCCGAGGCGCCGCGGTCGATGGCGACCCGCAGGAGCTTCCGCACGATCTCGTCCGCGCTGTCGGCCTCGCGCGAGGCCGACGATCCGTAGATGCCGTTGTCGGCGTTCTCGCTGATGACGTCCACGGCGCTGCCGGCCGCGAGGCTCGGACTCACGTCGGTTCGGTAAAGGCGCTCGAGGGCGCGGGTGATGTGAGCCGACGTCGAGGTGATCACCTCGATCTTGAGGCCCGTGCTGCTCTGCAGCTCGTCGACCAGTCGCGTCTGCGTCGGATCGTCCATGGCCAGGATCAGCAGATTGCCGATCCGCGACACGGGCACGGTCCGGTGCTTCGTCGCGAATTTCTCGCTCACGAGATTACGGAGCGTCGAATCGAGGATGATCGTGTCCAGGTTGAAGAACCGGATGTGCAGCTGGCGGCACAACGCCACGCGCAGGCGCTCTTCCGAGATGTATCCGAGGCGGAGGAGGACCTCCCCGAGCGGCTGCTGCGTGCGCCGCTGCTCCTCCAGGGCGGCCTCGAGCTGGGTGCGGCTGATCTCGCGGCTCTTGAGCAGGATGTCCCCCAGCTTGCTGCTCCGCCGGTGCCGCTCGAGCACTGACAATAGCTGGTCACGGGTGATGATCTTTTGGGCAATGAGGATGTGCCCGAGCGGGGCGTAGTGATCGGGCGCGCTCTGAACCCGGAGCGCCTCCTCGAGCTGACTCGGCGTCACCAGCCCTTCGGCGAGCAGCAACTCGCCCAGCCGGACGTGTGCCTCGGCTTCGATGGACGTGCTGGCGTCGGCCTCTTCAGGCGGAATCTTCATAGTGGGTTCGGCAGCGGCAAATGCGATGCCACACGACTACCCCAGCGAGAACCTCAAGAAAACCGACGTTTGGATAGCACGGAGCGTAGCGGGGTCGGGCCATGGGGTGGTCGCAGATTGTCCACCATGAAGACAGTGCGGCACTGCCGCGCAACATCTGCGCGGAAGAAGCCTCTCCCACCGGTGATGAGAGGCTCAGCCGCCAAGCCGCGCGCGCACGGCGGGGAGGACGTCGCGCGCCACGCGAGCCGTGTAATCTCGCTCGGGGTCGACCGGAAAGCGCGGATCGGGGATCGGGTGCAGCACGACGTAGTCGAAGGGGGCCGGCGCCACTTGCAAGACGGCGACGAGCTGCTCGACGATCTGGGCGGGGCCTCCGTGGAGACAGAAGGCCTCGGCGGCCTTGGTCGGCAGGAAGTCCACGACACGTCCGCTCGCTTCGAGATCGGCCGCGTGATGGAAGTCGGGCCAGACGGCCCGCTCGGCCTTGAGTCGCTCGGGATCGGGCCCCGGCCAGGTGAGGCGGGGCGCCTCGAAGAGGGCCGGCGAATACTCGTAGTAGCCGGCCGCGATCGACTTGCCCATCAGCAGCGCCGGCGCCGGCTCGTCCACGAGCACCGTGTGGAAGATCGCGCCCAGGCGCACGGAGGCGGGGTCGCGGCCGGCCTCGGCAGCGCCGGCTCGGATTGCCTCGACGGTTCGCGTGATGTTGGCGGGGTGCGTCCCGACGCGGATGAACACGCCGTCGGCCACCCCGCCGGCCAGCCGGAGCGTGCGCGGACCACCGGCAGCGATCCAGATCGGGACCGGCCGGTGATGTGGCAGCCGCGCCGGCCGCGCCGCGCCCACATCGACCTCGCGGCCGTCGAGCAGGGCGCGCATCAGGCGAGTGCTCTCCTCCAGCTCCTTCATGCGGGCCGGCCGCAGTCCAGCCAGTCGCACGGCGGTGTCGCCGATGCCCCAGCCGAGCAGCGTGCGGCCCGGCGCCAGCTCGTCGATGGTGGCGATCGACGACGCGGTGACGGTGGGATGCCGGTTGACGGGATTCGCCAGCAGGGTGCCCAGCACGACCCGGGTCGTCGCCTGGGCGGCGGCGGCCAGGAGCACGTAAGTGTC
>JBKOZA010000130.1:0-1533 GCA_046725675.1 Candidatus Methylomirabilota bacterium | reverse complement strand
CTCCTGACGCTCTACACCACGCCCGTCGTCTACCTCTACCTCGAGCGCCTGCGCCTGGCCCTGGGCGGCCGCCGTAACCCGGCGACGACCCCTCACGTGGCCCAGCCGCCCGGCCCCGCTCGGGGCGCCACCGCGAGGCCGTGACGCCAGCCTCGGCCCCCCGAAGCGGAGCTAGCCCATGACCCCGGTTCGTGGTGTTCACGCGCTGTTGCCGGTGCTCGCCCTGGCGGCCACGGCCGCCTGCTCCGGCGGCAACGCCGAGTCCAAGCAGGCGCAGCCAGCCCGCCGCCCCGCCGTGCCAGTGGCCGTCGCCGTCGTCGAGCGCAAGGAGATGCCGATCCAGATCCAGGCCATCGGCACCGTGGAGGCGTTCAGCGTGGTGACGATCAGAGCCCAGGTCGGGGGCGAGCTGATGCGGGCGCACGTCAAGGAGGGGCAGGACGTGCGCAAGGGCGACCTGCTCTTCAGCATCGACCCGCGGCCTTACGAGGCGGCGCTGGCCCAGGCCCAGGCCAACATGGCCAAGGACCAGGTGCAGGTGCAGCAAGCGCGGGCGGTGCTGCAGCGCGACCTGGCCCGCGTCGGCCAGGCCCGGGCGAACCTGGCCCGTGACCAGGCCCAGGCCGCCAACGCCCGCGTGCAGGAGCGGCGCTACGCCGACCTCGTGGCCAAAGAGCTCGTCTCGCGCGAGCAGTACGACCAGGTCAAGACCAGCGCCGAGTCGATCGCGGCCACCGTCAGCGCCGACGAGGCCGACGTGCGGAGCGCCGAGGAAACGGTGCGGGCCGACGAGGCCGCCATTCGCAGCGCCGAGCAGAGCGTGCGTGCCGACGAGGCGGCCGTGGACAGCGCCAAGCTGCAGCTCGGCTACACCACGATCCGCGCCCCCGTGGACGGGCGGGCCGGCAGCCTCGGCATGTACGAGGGCAACGTCGTGCGGGCCACCGGCACCAACGACTCCACGCTGCTCGTCATCAACCAGGTGCAGCCGATCTACGTGTCGTTCACCGTGCCCCAGCAGCAGCTGGCCGAGATCAAGCGCTACATGGCCCAGGCCACGCTGTCCGTCGACGCCGTGCCCGCCGGCGAGCCGCAGGCGGTGCGCGGCGCGGTGACGTTCATCGACAACGCCGTCGACGTGACCACCGGCACCATTCGCCTCAAGGCGACCTTCGCCAACCACGAGCGGCGCCTGTGGCCGGGACAGTTCGTGAACGTCGCGCTGACCCTGGCCGTGCAGCCCGACGCGCTCGTCATCCCATCGCAGGCTCTGCAGACGGGACAGCAGGGCGCCTACGTGTTCGTGGTGAAGCCGGATGCGACGGTGGAGACGCGCCGGGTCGTCGCCGCCCGCACGCAGGGCAACGAGACGATCCTCGCCAGCGGTCTGCAGGCGGGCGAGCAGGTGGTGACCGACGGGCAAACCCGGCTGACCGGTGGCGCTCGCGTGGAAGTCCGGGCGCCCGCCCGGCCGGGCGGCGGCGAGCGTCCGCGCGAGGCCGGCGCGCCTGCGCCCGGCGGCGACGGCAAGGA
>JBKOZA010000129.1:0-1533 GCA_046725675.1 Candidatus Methylomirabilota bacterium | reverse complement strand
CGTGGTCGGCGGCATGGCGTTGTACGCCCGTCCGCGTGGAGTATTTTGGCGAGGTACAGGAACATCGAGTCGCGGGGCAATTCGAGAGGCAGCACCGGCCGCGAAGCGCTTGACCGTCGAGCCACCGAGAGCTAGAGTCGGGCTACTTCTGGCGGTAGAGACCGACCTCGCGACTCATGCTGGGCGTCGCGGGTCCTGGGCGTCCCGACGCGATCGCAGAGTGAGGTCCCGGATGCGTCAGCGGGTCATCCATCTCGTCAATCCAAAGACGGATTCGCTCACGACGCGGCCACTTTATCTCAACCGGGCCCTGTACTCGCCCCTGGCCGGGCTGCTGGCGGTGGCAGCGGCGGTGCCGCGCGACCGGTACGAGATCGTGCTGACCGACGAGAACATCGAATCGATCGATTTCGACCTCGAGGCGGACCTCGTCGGCATCTCGGCTATGACGAGTTACGTGAACCGCGGCTACGAGATCGCGGACGCCTTCCGCGCCCGCGGGGTGCCGGTGGTCATGGGCGGGGTGCACCCGAGTTTCATGCCCCAGGAAGCGCTCAAGCATTGTGACGCGGTCGTGATCGGAGAAGTTGAGCTGGTGCTCGACAAGCTCCTCGACGATCTCGAGCACGGCCAGATGCGCGGGGCCTACAAGTCTGAGCGGCTCCATCCGATGCAGGGCCTGTCGATGCCGCGCTACGACCTCTTGAAGAAGAATCGCTACGTGAACACCACGTTCGTACAAACCTCGCGCGGCTGTCACCAGGGCTGTACCTTCTGCGCCGAGCCCCTGATGAACGGACTGAAGTTCCGTTATCGTCCGGTCGATGAGGTCATGCACGAGATCGACAACTGCGGCTCGCGCACGATCTCGGTCAATGACGCCGACTTCTTCGGCACCGCCGAGCGTCCGAAAGAGGTCATGCGCGCCCTCAAGGGGCGCGGGATCCGTTGGCAGGCCGGTGTCACATCCAAGCTCGCGCAGGACGACCGCATGCTGGAGCTGGCCGCCGCCAGCGGCTGCACCATGCTGAGCATCGGCTTCGAGTCGATCTCCCGTGCTACCCTCACGAGCGTCCACAAGCATGTGAACCGGCCCGAGACATTCGCGGCCCTCGTCGAGAAGGTGCATTCCTACGGCATCATGGTGTTCGGCCTCTTCATGTTCGGATTCGACGGTGATGACGCCAGCGTCTTCGAGGACACCGCGCGCTTCACCATCGAAGCCGACTATGACGCCTGCGCGTTTTCGGTCCTGACCCCGTACCCGGGGACGCTCACCTGGTACGAGATGAAGAGGGCCAACCGCATCGTCTCCTACGACTGGACGAAGTACGATCAAGCCAACGTGGTCTATCACCCCGCTCAGATGTCCGGCGACGAACTCCGCCTGGGTCAGAACGCAGCCTACGAGAGGTTCTACGCGCCTGTGTCCGTGGCGCGTCGCTTCCCGGTGCGGGGCGGCCGCCGTCGGTTGCAGTGGGTCGTGTACAACCTGTTCATGAAGAAGGGCGCTGCAACCGACCGCAAGGACGC
>JBKOZA010000128.1:0-16730 GCA_046725675.1 Candidatus Methylomirabilota bacterium | reverse complement strand
CGGGCGGGCGGGCTCAGCGGGCCCGAGATCTTCGACGCCACGCTCGACAACCTGCGCCGCACGCGCAAGCGCTTCGGCGACGCCGTCGAGATCATCGCCACCGGCGGCGTCGACGCACCCGACAAGGCCGCGACGCTGCTCGCCGAGGGCGCTCGCGCCGTCGGCTACTTCACGGGTTTCGTCACACGGGGGCCGATCCTGGCGCGGCTCATCCTGGAACGACTGCTGCAGGGCCGCTGAGTTGCGCACAGGTTATCCACTTGTCCACACGTATCCACAGACCGGGAAATTGCCCGGATTGACGCGCTCTCACGAGGCGCCGGCGACGCATCACCGCATCAGCCGTCCACATCAAGCCCCTGTCGGATTTTTTTGCCGATGGTGACTGGCCCAACGTCGCGGCCGTCGCGCGAAGCGCACATTTGACGGCCCACAAACGAGACCTTGACAGTGAAATCGCCACGCTCGTACTTTGTGCGGCGTGCGTGACGATCTTCTCACCCCGAGAGCTCGGTCGTTCCTGACCGGCACACACTGAGGGGGCGACACCGCGATGGAGGGTCGAAAGCCGCTCGCGAAGGTTGAAGGACGTCGACGGATGCGACTGAGCGGGGTCACGGTGGCGTACCGCGGCACGCCCAACCTCGATGACTGGGTCGCCTACATCGCCAATGGCAGTCGTTCCAAGAAGCTGATCCTCGCGGACCACTCCTCGGAGCGGAAGGTCAAGGGCCTCCTCACGCGCCTGCAGACGATGTCACGCAAGGAGATCGAGAAGCTCGCGAAGAGCTGAACGCGGGCGGGCCACTCAGAGCGAGAGTGGTCCGACCGAAGCCACCCGGCTCGGATCCTCGCGCCAGATCGCCGGATCGGCGTCGACGTAGAGTTCCACGCCGTTGCCGTCCGGATCGTCCAGGTAGATCGACTGGCTGACCCGGTGATCGCTCAGACGGAGCTTCGTGTAGCCGTGCGCCTCCAGATGGGCCTTGGCCGCTCTCAGCTCGTCCAGCGTCGTGCCGATCCGGAGCGCGATGTGGTAAAGGCCGACCCCTCCAGGCTGCACCGCCGGGGCGTCGGCGCCGACGTCGAGCACCGCCACGTCGTGGTGGTTGTCCCCGGTCGAGAAGAACGCCATCGGCCGGCCGAAGTTGCCGCGCGCGACCTCCTTGAGCCCCAGCACGTCGCGGTAGAAGCGCGCCGACCGCTCGATGTCCCGCACCTTCAGCACCACGTGCCCCACGTTGCGGACCTTGATCCCCATCATCGGCCTCCCTGCCTGGTCGACAACCCTATCGCATGGTGCGTCCAGACCCACACCCGCGCAACAGGGCCTAACCGGCGCGTGAGCCTCCGGTCAGCGTCAGATCACGCCTCGCTCGGCCAGGCTCACGTAGCGCCCGCGGCCGATGACCACGTGATCGTTGATCCGCAAGTCGAGCAGTCGCGCGCACTCGGCGAGCTGGCGGGTGAGGCGCAGGTCTTCACGGCTCGGGGTGGGATCGCCGCTCGGGTGGTTGTGCACCAGGATGATGGACGCCGCCGGCTCGAGAATGGCGGGCTTGAACACCTCCCGCGGGTGCACGAGGCTGGACGACAGCGTGCCCTCGGAGACGACGAGGTCGCGCAGCAGGACGTTCTGGGCATCGAGCAGCGCCACGCGAAAGACCTCCCGCGGCAGATCCTCCATCAGGGGGCCGAACGCGGCGTGGACCTCGGCCGGGCTGCCCAGCACGGTGCGCGCGCCGGGCGTGCGAGCCCGCAGCCTTCGGGTCAGCTCGAAGGCGGAGACCAGGCGGGCGGCCTTGGCCCGGCCGACCCCCGGCAACCGGGCCAGCTCCGCCAGCTCCCGTGACGCGACGCCCGACAGCGAGCCGTATGCGGCGAGCATCTCGCGCGCCACGTCGACGGCGTTGTGTCCGCGCCGACCGGAGCCGAGCTGCAGCGCCAGCAACTCGGCATCGGCCAGGGCCGTGACGCCGTTGTAGTAGAGCCGCTCGCGCGGCCGTTCGCTCACCGGCCATTGCTCGATGGCCATGGGCCTGTCGTACGGCCGCCGCCCGGCCAGGGTCAATGCCCCGAGATCGATACGTCAGCGAGCCGCGTCGGAAAATGCGAGGCCAGAAGCGCCGGCACGCCGACCGCGGCGAACACGTGCTCCTTGGCGGCCGGGCGTCGCGGCTGTCCGTCAGCGTCGGGGGTCCTCGACGAGGATGGTGCGCGGCTCGTCCCCCAGCCCCTCGATGCGCACCCGCACCGTGCGCGCCGGCAGCACGGGATCGGCCTTGTCCGCCCACTCGACGATGGTCACGCCGTCCCCGCCCAGCAGGTCGAGGAGCCCGAGGTCCAGCAGCTCGCCCACGCTCGCGGTGCGATAGGCGTCGACGTGATGCACCGGCAGACGGCCGCGATACTCGTTGACGAGCACGAACGTCGGACTGGTCGCTCGCACCTCGACGTCCAGGCCGCGCACGACACCCTGGGTGAAGCACGTCTTGCCCGCCCCCAGCTCGCCGTAGAGCGCCACCACGTCGGCCGGCCCCAGCGTCCGCCCGAGCGCTTCGCCTGCCGCAGCCGTCTCCTCCGGCGTGCGCGCGACGAGCCTAGTTGGAGTCATCGACGTGCAGCGCACGCGCGGCCCGCCGCGCCATCTCGCTGGCGAAATTCGAGCTAGCGATTGGCACCGACGCGCCGGAAGGCTTCGGGGAGCGCCTCGATCACGTCGCCGGCGACGAGCGACTCCTGGCCGACGCGCTCGGCGGCCACGTCGCCGGCGAGGCCGTGCAGGTAGACGGCCGCCACCAGCGCCGCCACCACGTCGAGGCCGCGCGCCAGGAACGCGCCGAGCACGCCCGAAAGCACGTCACCGGTCCCGCCGCTGGCCATGCCGGGATTGCCGGTGGGATTGAGTAGCACGGTGCCGTCCGGCACCCCGATGACGCTCGTCGCGCCCTTGAGCACGACCGGGGTGTGCCAGGCCGTGGCGAACTCGCGCACCGTGGCGATGCGGTCGCGCTGCACGGCGGCGACGGTGACGCCGAGCAGCCGCGCCATCTCCCCCGGGTGCGGCGTCAGGCAGCGCGGGGCCGGCGCGGCCTGCAGGCGGTCGAGGTGACCGGACAGCGCCGTCAGCGCGTCCGCGTCCACGACCATCGGCCGCGCACACTCGAAGACCAGGTCGCGGGCCAGCGTCTGGGTTTCCTCGTCCAGGCCGAGGCCGGGGCCGAGCGTGATCGCATCGCGCTGGGCGGCCAGGTCGTTCAGTCGCGCGCGCGCCTTCAGCCCGATCGTCCTCGCCACAGTCTCGGCCAGCGGCTCGGTCATCGCCTCCAGGAGCAGCGAGGCGACGACCGGCTGCGCGCTGGCCGCCGTCGCCGCCGTGACCAGGCCGGCGCCGGCCCGCATCGCCGCGCGCGCGGCCAGGGCGGCGGCGCCGGTCTTGCCCACCGAACCCGCCACCACGAGCAGGTGACCGTAGCTTCCCTTGTGCGTCTCACGCAGACGCGGCGGGAAGTGGCGCGCGACGTCGGCGGGTTCGGTCACGAATGTGGTGATGCCGCGCTCGATCTCGGCGCGCGGCACGCCGATGTCGACGACGACGACGCGGCCGGCCAGCGCGACGCCAGGGCCGGCGACCAGGCCGCGCTTGAGAGCGGCGAAGGTCGGGGTGAGCACGGCGCGCACGGCCCGGCCTCCAGGCAGATCGCCGTCGGCCGGCAGGCCAGAGGGGATGTCCAGCGCCACGACCGGCCGGCCGCTGGCGTTGATTCGCTCGATGGCACCGTCCACTGGCGGCGTGGGCGCGCCCCGCGAGCCGGTGCCGAGCATCGCGTCCACGACGAGCTGCGCGGCGGGCAGCGCGCGCGCCAGCACGGCGTCGTCCTCGACGACGCGCGCGCGCAGTCCGCGGCGTTCCATCTCGCGCAGCTTGAGCGCCGGGTCGCCCTTGAGGTCCTGGGGCGGGCCCAGCAGCAGGACGTCGACTCGATGTCCGGCCCGCTTGAGCCAGCGTGCCACCACGAAGCCGTCGCCCCCGTTTCCGCCCTTGCCGCACACGACGGCGACGCGGACGCCGCGCCGTGGCAGCCCGAGCTCTGGGAGGGCCGCCTGGATGCACGCGGCGGCGCCGCGCCCGGCGTTCTCCATGAGGGTCGCACCCGGAATGCCGAGCTCGCGGATGGCCCGCTGGTCCACCCGCCGCATCTCGTCCGCCGTGAACACCGGCAGCACGGCTTACCGCCCGACCGGCAGGGTCACCGCCTGAGCGAGGAAGTCGGCCAGGATCGACGTGTAGGCCTCGCGCCAGTCGCGCCGCTCACACTTCGGCAGCTCGATGTGGAGCCCGCGCTCGGGCAATCGCAGGATACCCACGCGCGTGGCGCCGCTGGCGCGGTGCGTGAGGGTGTCGACCGGCTCGACGAGGATCTCGAGGCGCTGGATCTCGTGACTGGAGCGCAGGTGGGCGTCGCGGATCAACTCGGCCAGCGCCCGCAGCCGCGCCGCCAGCTCGCGGTCGACGCCGACCGTCGCGATCTCGATCTGCCCAGCACACTGCGCGCGATCGTTGCCCTGGATCTCGGCGTAGAAGCGGAGGGGACCCTGGGCGGCCGCCAGCACGCGCCGCTCGTCTTCCTCGAGGGAGGACCCGGAGGCGATCGCCAGTCCGAATCCGGTGCGACGAGCGATCTCGGCGGCCATCTCGTCGGTGTTCCAGTCGGTCGTGCCACGCGGCGCGGCGACGACGAACCCCACCCGCCCCGGCCGCACCGCCACCCGGCTGGCGCCCGTGACGGGCAGGTCGACACGATGGTCCGTGCACCCCTGCAGGATGGCGGACCCGGCCAGCACGCTAGCGAGACGCCAGATCCGCGAAGACCGCCGGATCATCGTCCACCAGCAGGGCGTGGGCGAGCGCGTAATCCCCGTCGTGACTGAGGGCCAGGAGCATCCGCCGCCCCCCGCGGGCCCGGCTCAGCTCGCGCGTGCGGCCGTGCAGCTCCAGCGTGGGCGCCTGCCCGCGCTCACGCCGCACTTCCAGCTCGCGCCACTTGACACCGAGGCGAAGCCCGGTGCCGAGTGCCTTCATGCCCGCCTCCTTGGCCGCGAACCGGGCGGCGAAGTGCGGCACCGGATCACGCCGCCCCCGGCAGTAGGCGATCTCCGCCTCGGTGAACACGCGTCTGAGGAAGCGCTCGTCCCAGCGTGAGATGACCGCGCGGATGCGCGGGATCTTGACGAGATCCACGCCCACCCCGCGAACGGCCATCAGCCGTCCAGCTCGCGGCGGATCGTCGAGGCCAGCTCGTCGGCCATCGCGCGGATGCGCGTCTCGTCGGCCCCCTCGATCATCACGCGGGCCAGCGACTCGGTGCCGGAGTAGCGCACGAGAATGCGACCGGTGCCGTTCATCTCACCCTCGAACAGGCGAATCTGCTCGGTGACCCCCGTCAGCGAGTCGATGGGCGGCTTGCGCGCCACCGGGACGTTGACGAGCACCTGAGGAAACTTGCGCATGCAGCCGGCCAGCGACGCCAGCGTCTGGCCCGTCTCCCGCATAACGGCCAGGATCGCCAGCGCCGACAGGATGCCATCGCCCGTCGGCCCGTAGTCTGGAAACAGCAGGTGGCCTGACTGCTCACCGCCCAGGTTCGTGCCGACGCGCATCATCTCCTCGTGCACGTAGCGGTCGCCCACCTGCGTCTTGACGATGCTGATGCCGGCTGCCGTGAGCGACTCGTCCAGGCCCAGGTTGGCCATCACCGTGGTCACGATGGTATTGCCCTTGAGGCGCCCGCGGCTGGCCATGTGGCGGCCGGCGATGGCCAGCGAATAGTCGCCGTCGCGAATCGCGCCGAGGTGGTCGACCGAGATCAGCCGATCGCCGTCGCCGTCGAAGGCGAACCCCACGTCGGCGCGGGCGGCGCCGAGCCGGCGCCGCAGCCCCTCGGGATGCAGCGCGCCGCAGCCCGCGTTGATGTTCGTGCCGTCCGGACGCACGCAGGTCGTGACGACCCGGGCGCCCAGCCGGCGGAACAACGCGGGCGCCACGCGGTAGGTGGCGCCGTGGGCGCAGTCGAGGGCGATCGTCAGTCCGGCCAGCTCGAGCGGGAAGCAGCGGGCCAGGTAGTCCACGTAGTACTTCTCGGCCCGATCGTAGGTGATGAGCCTGCCGATCCCGGCCCCGCGGGCGCGCGGGGCCGTGTCCGGCCCGGCCAGCCGCGCCTCGATCTGCGCTTCCCAGGCGTCGGGAAACTTCGTGCCCTCCGACGAGAACAGCTTGATCCCGTTGTCCTCGAAGGGATTGTGGGAGGCGGAGAGCACGATCCCGCCGTGTCCTTCGAGCGCTCGCGTGAGCAGCGCGATGCCCGGGGTGGGGAGCACGCCGACTGTGAAGCAGTCGGCACCGGCCGACAGCAGCCCGGCCACCATCGCCGCCTCCAGCAACGGGCCCGAGCGGCGGGTGTCGCGGCCGATGACCACGCGGACTTGCTCGCTGCCGTGCTGGGCGGCCAGCGTCGCCGCCAGCTCGCGCCCGACTCGATACGCCAGGTCCGGCATCAGAGGTGGCTCGTTGGCCACGCCCCGGATGCCGTCGGTGCCAAACAGGCGGCTCACCGGGCCGCCCCAGTCGAGGACCGATCCTGCATCGTCTCCTCCGGTCGGATATCCACCGTCACCTCGACGGTACGTCGATCGACGGGATAGATCGATTCTGGTAACGCCAGACCGACGGTCCGGGTCAGGGCCTCGCGGCGTCCGGAGACGTCCACGGGGAGCGTGTCGACAGCGGTCCGTGCTTCGATTGTAGTGCGAGGGCCCTTGATCTCCACAGTCGGAGGCTGTACGACCACCCGCCTGAGGACATGAGCCGGGGCCGGCAGACCCAGCACCCTGGCTACCACCGGCACGGTCTTGGTGGTGGCTCGCGTGACTCTCACCGTCGCCCACGCCGGCGCCACACGGGTGACGCGCACGCCGGGAGGGGCCTCCACGCTTTCCGGCTGCAGATGCACGAGGTTATCGCCTTCTCGCAGCCCTGACACGTCCACCCGGACCCGTACGGAGGTCGGGCTCACGCGCTCGACGGACCAGCGGGAGGCCTGTACCTGCACTTCCACCATATCCTGGCGTGGCCTGTCCAGGGCGAACGGTCCTTCCAGGCCCACGTACTCGACCGGAACCGCGAGGGCGATCTCCCGGCGCTGAGCCGTGCCCACGAACAGCCAGAGCCCGACCGCCAGGAGGATCGCCAGGACCTTGAGCTGCCAGTCGCGACCGAGCGCGCGGAGCATCTAGTGTTGGGAAGGGCCACCCGGGCCATCGGCACCCACGGCGCTCTGACGCAGCCACCAGCGCCGCAGAGCCCCCAGACCCAGAGGATCGCGCGCTGGGGCGGCACCCAGGCCCATCAGCTCCTCCAGGCGCCGGCGGAGCGCCTCGCCGTCATCGATGGTCTCGATGCGACCGGCCACCGCGAGCGACAGGCGTCCGGTCTCCTCGGAGGCCACGACCGCGACCGCGTCGGTCTCCTCCGCGATGCCCAGCGCGGCCCGGTGGCGCGTGCCCAGCGCCCGGCCCAGCTCGGTGTTGCGGGACAGCGGCAGGAAGCACCCGGCGGCCACCACGCGGTGGCCTTGCACGAACACGGCCCCGTCGTGGAGCGGCGAGTAGGGCAGGAACAGGCTCATAAGGAGATCGGCGGACACCAGGGCGTCGAGGGCGACGCCCAGCTCCGCATACTGACGGAGGCCCGTCGATCGTTCGAGGACGATCAGCGCACCGATCCGCCGGGAGGCCAGCGACTCGGTCGTACGGACGACCTCGTGCACGACGCGCACACCCTCGGAGCCGTCGCCGAGCACGCTCTGCAGCAGGCGCCCCTGTCCGATCCACGCCAGCGCCCGCCGCAGCTCGGGCTGGAACACCACCAGGAGGGCGAGGACCCAGAACGACCAGAAGTGGTCGAGCAGCCAGACGAGGCTCGTCAGCTCGAGTGCCCGCGCTCCGATGGCGGCGCCTGCGAGCACGGCCAGCCCGATCGTGATCTGCACCGCTCGCGTCCCCCGGAACAGTGTGAGGATGCGATAGATCAGCGCCGCCACGAGCAGGATGTCGAGGGCGTCCCGCCAACGAAACGCTCCGGCGATGGCGTTCATCCGCCGGCGTCCCGCAATCGCTCGGCCACCCGCACGGCGTCCCGCGTCTCCGCCACGTCGTGCGTACGGACCAGGGCCGCACCGTTGTAGACCGCCACCGCGGTCGCCGCCAGCGACCCTGCCAGCCGCTCGCCGGTGTCCGCTCGTTCCACGATCGAGCCGATGAACGATTTCCTCGACACTCCGACACAGATCGGTCGCGCCAGCTGACGAAGCGCTCGAAGTCCTGCCAACACCCTGGCATCCCACGCGTGCCACGGCAGCCCCGCGTCGCGGAAGAATCCGATCCCCGGATCGACGACGATCCTGTCCCGCGGGATCCCTGCGACCCGCGCGCGCTGTAGTCCGCGCGCAAGGATCCTCGTAACCGTGGCCACGGGCGAGGACGGGCGCCGGAGGCTCCCGGTCGTCCGCCGACCGGCACGACCGCGCGCCCGACCGGCCGTCGCTCCCCCACCCGGCGACGCCATGATGACGAGACCGGCCGCGCGTTCCGCGACGAGACGGGCGAGCGCGGGATCGGCCAGCGTGGAGACGTCGTTGACGACGCGGGCGCCGGCCTCGAGGGCGGCGCGGGCCGGCCCCGGCCGCGAGGTGTCGGCGGAGACCGGAACAGGCAGCTTGGGGGCGAGGAGCTCGACGGCGCGGCCCAGGCGGGCGCTCTCGGTCGCCTCGTCGATCTCGGTGTCGAGGTACGGCGCAGTCGAGCGGGCGCCGACGTCGATCAGCACCGCCCCCGCCTCCACCATCCCGAGCGCCGCCCTCACCATCGCCTCCTCCCCTCGATAGACGGACCCGGCGTGGAAGGACTCAGGGCTGACGTTGACGACCCCCATGATGGCCACCGGCCGGCCGTCGCCGACCAAGACGCCCGCGAGATCGGCCCTGACACCACGCACGGCGGGCTACGCCGGCGCGGGAGCCTCGGTGAACGGCTGGGCGCGAAGGATGCGCGCGATCTCTTCCGAGTCGAGCGACTCACGCTCGAGCAGAGCGCGGGCGAGGGCGTGGAGCTTCTCGATGTTCTCCTCGAGGATCTGCTTGGCGCGGGCGGCGCACTCGACGACGATGCGCTTGATCTCGCTGTCGATGGCCAGCGCGGTCTCCTCGCTGTAGTCCTTGGCGCGCGCCACCTCTCGTCCGAGGAAGATGTGCTCCTCGTTCTTGCCGAAGGTCAGCGGGCCCAGCTTGTCGGACATCCCCCACTCGCACACCATCTTGCGGGCCATCTCGGTGGCCTTCTCGAGGTCGTCGCCGGCCCCGGTGGTCTGCTGCTGCAGGACCAGCTCTTCCGCCGTCCGTCCCCCGAGCAGGATGGTGATGCGATTGAGGAGGTACTCGCGCGAGTAGTTGTACTTGTCGTCCATCGGCAGCTGCATGGTGAGGCCCAGCGCGCGGCCGCGCGGGATGATCGTCACCTTGTGCAGCGGGTCGGCGCCGGGCAGGAAGTCGGCCACCAGCGCGTGCCCGGCCTCGTGATAGGCGATGGTGCGCTTCTCGGAGTCGCTGATGATCATCGAGCGTCGCTCGACGCCCATGAGGACCTTGTCCTTGGCGCTCTCGAAGTCCGGCATCTCGACGAGCTTTTTGTTCTGCCGGGCCGCCAGCAGCGCGGCCTCGTTGACCAGGTTGGCGAGATCCGCGCCCGAGAAGCCGGGCGTTCCGCGGGCCAGAACCTTCAGGTCCACGTTCGGCGCGAGCGGGATGCGTCGCGCATGCACTCTCAGAATCTCCTCGCGACCCTTGACGTCGGGCCGCGGCACCACGACCTGACGGTCGAAACGACCAGGCCGCAGGAGGGCCGGATCGAGCACGTCGGGCCGGTTGGTGGCCGCGATGAGGATGACTCCCTCGTTGGTCTCGAAGCCGTCCATCTCGACCAGCAGCTGGTTCAGCGTCTGTTCCCGCTCGTCGTGACCGCCGCCGAGGCCGGCGCCGCGGTGGCGCCCGACCGCGTCGATCTCGTCCATGAAGATGATGCAGGGGGCGTGCTTCTTGCCCTGCTCGAAGAGGTCGCGCACCCGGGAGGCGCCGACGCCCACGAACATCTCCACGAAATCCGACCCCGAGATCGAGAAGAACGGCACGTTGGCTTCGCCCGCGATGGCCTTGGCCAGCAGCGTCTTGCCCGTGCCCGGAGGACCGACCAGCAGGACGCCCTTGGGGATCTTGCCGCCGAGCTTCTGGAACTTCTGAGGGTCCTTCAGGAAATCGATGATCTCGCGGAGCTCTTCCTTCGCCTCGTCGACTCCCGCCACATCCTGAAAGGTGATCTTGTTCTGTTTCTCGGAGATGAGTCGTGCTCTGGCCTTGCCGAAGCTCAGGGCCTTGGCGCCCCCGCCCTGCATCTGGCGCATGAAGAAGATCCACACCCCGATGAAGAGCAGCATCGGGAACCACTGCAGGACGATGGTGTACCAGGGGTTGCTGTCGGGCGGCTTCACGGCGATCCGCACGCCGCGCTCGCGCAGCATCTTGATGAGGTCCGGATAGTCGACGATGAAGGTGCGCAGCGGCTGGCCGCCGTCCTTGAGGGTGTAGGTCACGAGATTGCCGCGGATCGTCACCGATTCGACCCGGCCCTGCTCCACGTGGCGCAGGAATTCCGAGAAGTTCGGTGACTCCTGACCGCCCTGCTGGGAGGTGCTGAAGACGGTGAACAGCAGGATCACGATGAGGCCGATCACCATGAACAGCGCGAGGTTTTTGTAGACTTGATTCATGCGCAAACGATTGTAGCACGGGGCGGCATTGACGCGCCGCACAACCCCCGAGCTCTAGTCCCCTTCCAGGGCGGCCACGTACGGCAGGTTGCGGTAGAGCCCCTCGTAGTCGAAGCCGTAGCCCACCACGAACACGTTGGGAATCGTGAAGCCGACGTAGTCGACGGCGACGTCGACCTTGCGCCGCTCGATCTTGTCCACCAGCACGCACACCCGCAGCGTGCGTGGGTGGCGCGCCTCCAGCGTGCGCTTGAGGTAGCTGAGGGTGAGGCCGGTGTCGACGATGTCCTCCACGACGACGACGTTACGGCCCTCGATCGACACGCTGAGGTCGGACACGATCC
This sequence comes from Candidatus Methylomirabilota bacterium, assembly GCA_046725675.1. GTDB lineage: Bacteria > Methylomirabilota > Methylomirabilia > Rokubacteriales > CSP1-6 > AR5. The sequence goes on along the minus strand of JBKOZA010000128.1, from coordinate 5,510 downwards.
GCACCTGCCCGGACGACTTGCCCCCGGCGTAGCTGGCCACGCCGATGAAGTCGGTCGTGAGCTCGACGGACATCGCCCGGATCAGGTCGGCCATGAACAGGAACGCGCCCTGCAGGACGCCCACGAGGATCGGCCGGTCGTGGCTGAGGTCCCGGGAGAGATCGACGCCGAGCTCGGCGATCCGGCTCTGGAGCTCGCTCTGGTTGATGATGACCCGGCCGGGGTACGCCATCGTCTCAGCGGGTGGTGACGAACGTCGACAGCGAACGCTCGGCGGCCAGGCGGGCGGCGGCCTCGCGCGCCGCCTCTCGCGTGGGAAAGGCGCCGACCTGCACGCGGTAGCGAACGCCGCCGCCCTGATCGCCCTCGACCACGCGCGCGTCGTGACCGGCGGCGGCCAGCGTCGTGCGGAGGGCCTCGGCCAGCGGCTTGACGTTGTAGGCCGCAACCTGCACGGTGAACCGCGCGCCCGCCTCGCCGGTCGGCGGCAGCTCGGGACGCGCCGGGCTGGGGGCCTCGGCCCGCTCCGGCATCTCGCGCTTGAGCTCGGGCGGGCGCACCGTCTTGGCCGGCCGCGGCGGCGGAGGCGGCGCCGTCAGCGGCGCCTTGAGATCCTGGTAGAAGGTGAGCGTCGGCAGCGGCTCGGCCGGGCGCGGGCGGTCGACGGCGGCTCGTCCCTTCGCCGGCGGCGTCTCGGCGGCCGCCGACGACCGGGGATTGCCGACGAGGACGGGCCAGTTGCGCCCGGTCCACAGCCCGGCGACGAACGTCGCGCTCAGGACGCCGACGATGCCGATCAGGACCAGGAACGTCCCGGTCCGACTGTTTCCGCGCTGGCGTCCCCGGCTCACCTACATGCTCTCCGGCGCCGCGACGCCGAGCAGGTCGAGGCCGTTGGCCACGACGCGCCCGACCACCGCGCACAGTGCCAGGCGCGCGAGCATCAGTCTGCGATCGTCCTGGATCACGCGGTGAGCCTTGTAGTACGGGTGGAAGGCGCCGGCCAGCTCCTGCAGCCAGAACGCGATGCGGTGCGGCTCCAGAGCCCGCGCGGCGCCGCGCACGACCTCGGGGTAGTGCAGCAGCCGCTTGATGAGCGCCTGCGCTTCCGGCTCGGTGAGCGGCGTCAGATCGACGCTCTCCGCGGCGGGCATCACGATGCCCTGCTCGCCGGCCTGGCGGACGATCGAGCGGATGCGCGCGTGCGCGTACTGCACGTAGTACACGGGGTTGTCGCTCGACTGACGCGTAGCGAGGGCGAGGTCGAACTCCAGCGGGCTGTCGTGGCGCCGGGTGAGGAAGGTGAAGCGGGCGGCGTCGCGTCCGACTTCTTCCAGCAGCTCCTCCATCAGCACGAACTCGCCCCGTCGCTTCGACATGCGCACGGGCTGGCCCTCGCGCAGCAGGGTCACCAGCTGCACGATGATGGTGTGGAACGACTCCAGTGGATGGCCGAGCGCGGCCATGGCCGCCCGCATCCGCGGCACGTGGCCGTGGTGATCGGGCCCGAGCAGGTCGATGACCTGATCGACGCCCGCGTACTTGACGTAGTGGTGATAGCCGATGTCGACGGCGAAGTAGGTCAGCTCGCCCGTCCGCCGCCGGAGCACCCGGTCCTCGGTGTCGCCGCCGTCCTTGATCTCGCTGGAGCGAAACCACAGCGCACCGTCTCGCTCGTAGGTCAGGCCCCGAGCGGTCAGCTCGGCGACCACCTTCTCGGCCAGTCCACGGTCGCGCACGTCGTGCTGCTCCGAGGACCAGACGTCGAAGTGGACGCCGTAGTCGGCCAGCACCCGCCGCTGCTCGGCGACGTAGTGGGCGACGGCCCAGCGTCCGAAGTGCTCGGTCCGCTCCCGCTCGTCCAGGTCGAGCTGCGGCGGACGCGGCCCCCGGGGCCCGCTGCCGCGCTCGTGCAGGTAGTGCGTGGCCAGGTCGACGAGGTAGTCGCCCGTGTAGCCGCCCTCGGGTACCGCGGCGTCCTCGCCGAGGAGCTGGCGCACGCGGGCCTCGAGTGAGCGTCCGAGCTTGTCGAACTGGCTGCCCGCGTCGTTGATGTAGAACTCCGTCGTCACCGACGCGCCGCGTGCGCGGAGCAGCCGGGCGAGCGCGTCACCGACGGCGGCGGCGCGGGCGTTGACGATCACCAGAGGCCCGGTCGGGTTGGCGGACACGAATTCCAGGCGTACCCGCTGGCCGCTCAGGTCGGTGCCGCGCCCGTAGCCGGCGCCGGCCGCGAGGATGTCGCGCAGGGCCCCGGCCACCCAGGTCGGCTCCAGGAAGACGTTGATGAATCCCGGGCCGGCGATCTCCAGGCGGGACACTTCGGGCATCGACGGGAAGTGCTTCACGATGGCGTCGGCGATCTGCCGGGGCGCTCGCTTGGCCGCGCGCGCGAGCGTCATCGCCGCGTTGGTGGCGTAGTCGCCGTGCTCGGGCTGTCGCGGCACTTCCCACCCGCACTCCGGCACCGCCGGCAAGCCGGCCGCCGCCAGCGCGCTCGACACTCCTTCGGTCAGTCGCTCGATCAGGCCCATGAGACACAAACCGCCGCGGGTCGGCGGCGGTTCGCGCTCATCATACGGCGCGGTCGCACGACCGCCGAGAGAAAAACCCACGCGACGCCGACGCGCGGCGCTTCTCCGGCGCGCACGTCGACGACGAGGGCAGGCCGTGTCGCCGTCGGCCGGAGCATCGCGCCGCTCGAATCCCCGCGGGCGTTCCCGCCTCTTCGCCACCTGCGCTCCCGCCAGGGCGCCGCACGGCCCTCGCCCAACTCTCCACCGTCCTCTCGGCGTGCGCGCTGCCGTGGCGGTCATCGCACCCGCGAGGGTTCCCTTCGACGCGCCGACTTTCGGATCACGGTCGCGAGTTCGATCGACGAAGCGACGCTCGGGAAGGGAGTCATCGGGGCGCGACGAGTCGGGGCATCGCCTCGACTCACGTCTGATACGACTAAGTCTAACTATCAGACAATGCTAGATCTTATCGATATGGCTAGAGCCAGCGTCACGAGCACCGCGAGGATGGCGGCACGGGCCATGAGGCGAATGCCACGCTCGATGTCGACGGCATCCGGCGGACTTCCCTTTCCCAGACGGTACGCGCCGGGCTTGACGAGCGTGACGCCGAGGGCCCCGGCCATCGCCGACATCGTCCAGCCGGCGTTGGGGCTCGCCGTGCGACGGCGGTCGCGCAGCATGATCGCCCACGCGGCCGGGGCACGCCGGCCGGCGGCGACGACGAGGGCCAGCGCCGCCAGACGCGCGGGCAACAGGTTCGCGACGTCGTCCAGCCGCGCGGCGAACTTGCCGAAGTATTCGAGCGCGCCCTCCCGGTAGCCCAGCATCGTGTCGGCCGTGTTGAGCGCGCGGTAGGCGAATGCGCCCGGCAGACCGAGGACCAGGAAGCACGCGATCGGCGCGACGAGGGCGTCGGTGAGATTTTCCGCCACCGACTCGATCGCGCCGGAGGCGACCTCGCCGGCGTCCAGGCTCGCCGTCGGGCGGCTGACCAGATGCAGCCCCAGGCGTGCTCGCCCCGTGTCCAGCTCTCCGCGCGAGAGCGCCGAGGCGACCGAGCGAGCGGCGCGGGCCAGGCCGCCCGGCGACACGGCGAGCTTGAGGGCCATCCCCTCCAGCACGAACCCGGCCGCCCCCAGCCCGTGGGCCACGCTCGCGACCGCGGCACCCGCGCCGGCGGCGAGCGCCATCACGAACAGCGTCAGCGCGGCGCCGCTCAGCATCAGCGCGGCCGGACGACCACGGCATAGCGCGCGGCGGCCGGCCGCGAGCACCCGGCCGATCCACGCGACGGGATGCAGCCGGCTCGGTGGGTCGCCGACGGCCAGATCGAGGGCGAGCGCCAGGACGACCACGAGCAGCGCGTGCAGGTTCGGAGGCACCGCGCCTCAGCGCGCGCCGCCGACCAGCCGGCCGATTGCCTTCATGTCGAGGCTCGCGGCCACGATGTCGGCCAGCCGATCCCAGCGCCACCCGCGCGGCCGATTCTCACCCCAGGCCGGATGAACCGGCCGGCCCGCGTGCTCGGCGAGCCACGCCAGCAGCGAGCGGCGGACCGCGCCACAGGCGAAGATGCCGTGCAGGTAGGTCCCCGTCACCGTTCCCAGGGCGTCGCCGGCCCCCTCGGGAATATCGGTCGACACACCGCCGCGCGCGATCAGCGCGAACGGGCGAATCACGTCGGCGGTAGCGTGCGTGACACCGGCGTGAATCTCGTAGGCCTCGAACACGAGGTCGCGGGCACCGGCGAACGGTCCGGTCCTGGCCAGGGCGCGCGCCTGCACTCGCCGGGTGGTCTTGACGCGCGCGAAGGTGGTCCTGACCGGCAGCAGACCCAGCCCGGGCATCGACCCGTCCCGTGACTCCACGTCGTCGGGGTCGTGCAGGACGTCGCCGAGCATCTGGAAACCACCGCACACGCCGAGCACCGCCCCGCCACCTCGAGCCCGGGCGACGACGGCCTCGGCGAGGCCACGCTCACGCAGCCAGGCCAGGTCGGGCATGGTGCTTTTGCTGCCAGGCAGGATCACCAGGTCGGCGCCCGCGAGCGCGGCCGGGCTCGTGACCCACCGGACGCGCACGCCGGGCTCGTCGGCCAGCCATTCGAAGTCGTCGAAGTTCGCGATGCGCGGCAGCCGCACCACCGCGAGGTCGAGGGTCGCCGACGACGGCCCGGCCGGCGTCTCGGCGAGGTCGAGCGAGTCCTCGGCCGGCACGATTCGCTCGTCGATCCACGGCACCACCCCCATGACGGGAACGCCCGTGCGCGCGTGCAGCTCGGGCAGCGCCGGCGCGAGCACGGCGGCGTCGCCGCGCAGCCGGTTGATGATGAGGCCGGCCACGCGCTCGCGGTCCTCTCGGTCCAGCAGCGCCAGGGTCCCGACGAGGGCGGCGAACACTCCACCGCGGTCGATGTCGCCCACCAGCAGGACCGGGGCCGCCGCCAGCCGCGCCACGTGCATGTTGACGAGATCGGCGTCGCGCAGGTTGATCTCGGCCGGACTGCCGGCGCCCTCGATGACGACGAGGTCGTGGGTGGCCCGCAGCCGCGCCAGGCTGTCGGCAACCACCGGCGCCAGCGCCGGCTGCCGGGCCCGATACTCGCGGAAGCTCACCCGGCCGACGGCGCGCCCCCGCACCACCAACTGCGAGACACGGTCGTCCTCAGGCTTCAACAGGATGGGATTCATGTCGACGGTCGGCTCGACGCCGGCCGCCTCGGCCTGGGCGGCCTGGGCGCGACCGATCTCGCCGCCGTCCGACGTGACCGAGGCGTTGAGGGACATGTTCTGCGCCTTGAACGGGGCCACCCGTCGGCCCTCGCGTGCGAAGAGCCGGCAGAAGGCCGCAGCGAGCAGGCTCTTGCCCACCCCCGAGGCGGTCCCCTGCACCATCAGGCACGCCGCGCGGGTCACCGTCCGAAGCGGACGCTCACGCCGGCGCGCACCGCCCAGTCCGGCCCGGGGCCGGTCAGCGAGGTGACGCCGGAGG
>JBKOZA010000127.1:0-2373 GCA_046725675.1 Candidatus Methylomirabilota bacterium | reverse complement strand
ACGAACGCGTCACGCCAGCGGGGCCCGATGCGCCGCATGGTGGCCAGCCAGCCGCGCAGGTCGTCGTCGGCGTAGCCGGTCGCGCGGAGCCGCAGGTAGCCCCAGTCGGCGGTGGCGACGGCCGGGGTGGCGCCGTCGTCGTTGTCGGCGATGCACAGCGCGGCGTTGCGGCCGGCCAGACGCGTGTAGATCTCGTCGCTGAACCAGCTCGCGTTGCGGAACTCGAAGGCGGCCCGCACGTCGGGCGGCAGCAGCGCGAGCAGGTCGGCGAGGCGCCCGGCGTCGACCTTGAAGTTCGGGGGAAGCTGGAACAGGAGCGGGCCGAGCTTGCCGCCCAGCCGGTGCGCCGCGTCGCAGAAGAAGCGCACGGGCCCGTCGACGTCGCGCAGCCGCGCGAAGTGCGTGATCCGCTGCGGCGCCTTCAGCACGAACGTGAACCGCTCCGGCACCGTCGACGCCCAGCCCTCGACCGTCTTCTCCGTGGGCATCCGGTAGAACGTGTTGTTCACCTCCACGGTCGAGAACCGCTCCGCATAGTACGGCAGCATCCCCGCCGACTTCATGTCCTCCGGGTAGAACGACCCCTTCCACTCCGTGTAATTCCATCCCGACGTCCCGATGCGGATGTCCATCGCGAGCCTAGTGGCGCATCAGATCGTCAGCAACCCGCCATTGGGCGAGATCCACTGGCCGGTGACGAACGACGCGTCGTCGGAGGCGAGGAACAGCGCGACCGCGGCGACCTCCCTCGGCTCGCCGAGTCGGCCCAGCGGCGTCTGGCGCTCGGCCAGCATTCGGACCATCGGGGGCAGGGGGTCGAGGATCGGCGTATCGATCCATCCCGGGCAGATCGCGTTCACGCGGATCCCTCGAGAGGCGACCTCACGGGCGACCGAGCGCGTGAAGCCGAGGATGCCCGCCTTGGCCGCGCCATAGTGGGGCGCGACCTCGATGCCCATCAGACCGGCCACGCTGGAGATGTTCACGATGGCGCCGCGATTGACCCGGCTCATGAGCGCGAGCGCCGAGCGCGTGCAGTAGAACGTCCCGTTCAGGTGGACGGCGAGCATCCGCGCCCATGTATCGTCGCTAAGCGACTGGGTCACGTCCCAGTGCGTGTGGACCTTCCCAGTCATCATCTCGGTGATGCGCGTCTGGGCCTTGGCGTGGAACTCCTCACGGCCCCGGGGGTCCACCTCGCCGATGCCAGCGTTGTTGACCAGCACGTCGAGGCCGCCGAAGGCGCGATCGACCTCGCCGAACATCGCCCGTACCTGGGCGCTGTCGGCGACGTCGGCCGCGATGGCGCGGGCGCTCCCGCCGATCTCGGCCGCCGTCCGCTCGGCCGTGTCCTTGTGGATGTCGTTGACGACGACCGTCGCGCCCTCCTCGGTGAAGCGCCGCGCGATGGCCCGGCCGATGCCGGAGCCGCCGCCGGTGACCAGCGCGACCCGTCCTTCGAGCTTCATCGCGCCCTCGCCTCCCTCACCGGCCGATGCCCACGGTCTCGTCGACGGCGGCGTCCTCGCGGAAGTGCGGCATGACCTCCTCCGAGAACAGCTGCATCATCTCCAGGGTCGCCTCGTGGCTGCCGCCGTTCATGCCCGAGCACACGATGCCCGCCTTCAGCTCGTCGGAGAACACGCGCAGCTTGTCGCGCACCGTGACCGGGCTGCCGCAGATGATGTAGCCGCCGTCCTCCAGGTCCTCGTAGGTCAGCTCGGTCGGCATCTTGCCGCGGGTGGCGAGCAGGCGCCGCAGCGACGCCTCCGTCGTGTACCCGGGCGGCTGCCAGTAGGGGGGCCGCATGCGCAGGCCGACGTGGTAGACCCACATGGCGTGCCGGCGGGCGATCGTCTCGGCCTTGCGATCGTTCTCGGCCACGACGATCGGCAGATTCACGGTGAGCTGGTAGGGGCTGGCCGTGTAGCCGTGGCGCTGGCAGGCCTCACGGTACTCGCCGTAGATCTGGGCGATGCGCTTGAGCGGCGTGAAGACCATCAGGTACGGGAAGCGCCGCTGAGCCGCCCACTCGACCGTCTCGCTCGAGCCCTGCGAGGGGCACCACACCGGAGGGTGCGGCCGCTGCAGTGGGCGCGGCCACGGATTCACGAACGGATAGCGATAGAAGCGGCCGTCGAAAGGGAACGGGCCCGGCTCGGTCCACGCGCGCAGGATGAGATCGGCCGCCTCGTAGAAGCGCTCGCGCGAGTGGGTGGGGTTCACGGCCGTCGAGTAGTACTCGGCCCCGATGCCGCGCACGAACCCCGAGACGATGCGGCCGCCGGAGACGACGTCGAGCATGGCGATCTCCTCGGCGATGCGCAGCGGGTTCTCCCGCAGCGGCAGCCCGTTGCCGAGGATCGCGATCTT
>JBKOZA010000126.1:0-3402 GCA_046725675.1 Candidatus Methylomirabilota bacterium | reverse complement strand
CAAGGACTCCTACGCGACCGTGCGGGGCCGGGAGGCCTGGCTGCTCGGCTGTCACATCAGTCCCTACAGCCATGGCACCGACGCCAACCACGATCCCGAGCGCGAGCGCAAGCTGCTGCTGCACGCCCGTGAGATCACTCGGCTGACCGGCAAGGTGGCGGAGCGGGGCCTGACGGTGGTGCCACTGAAGGTCTACTTCAAGAACGGGCGGGCCAAGGTCGAGCTGGGACTGGCGCGCGGCAAGAAGCTGCACGACAAGCGGGCGACGCTCCGCGAGCGCGAGACGCGTCGCGAGATGGACCGAGCCGCCCGGTCCAGCCGCTGGTAGACCCGCGATCGCGCTGTGGCGCTGGACTTGGGCGAACGAGGCGCTAGAATTGGCATCAAGGGGGCGACAGGTTTCGACGGGGATCAGCGAGGTCCAGGCTGCGTCTCGAGGTTTCTCACCCCTCGTTAAAAAGTGAGAACTTTCTAGCTGCCAACAACCAGCTAGCCCTGGCGGCCTAACAACCGTCAGTGTCGGCCGGGCTGAGCCATCAGGGCCCGGGAACCGGCATCATACTCTGGTGGCTGGCCCTGAACCTGGCCTCAGGGGAAGGGCGAGATACATGAGGCTGGCCCCGCGGCCCTCCTGCCGGATGGAGGACCGAGGAGCGAGAGAGCCGTAAGATAAACCGGCTAGCGACGTAGACGCCTGTGGCTGAGGGTTCTCGGACGTGGGTTCGATTCCCACCGCCTCCACCAACCAACACCGCTCGCGCTCGCCCGCCCACGGCAGGAGCGTCCGCTCCCGCATCGTTTCTCAATTTGCCTGGAGCGGGGTTCGTCGGCATGCATTTTCCGTCGTTTACATGTAAGGTGAGAGAGGCTTGGTCCGAGAAGGTCTGCGTGAATGATTGATGCGGTGATGGCGTCGAAGGCTCGTATGCGCTGGTTCGCCCTTCTTCGCCTGGCGGCGGTTGCGTCGTTGCTGCTGAGTATCGCCTGCCCATCGATGGCGGGCCCGGATGCCCCCACCGAGCCATCCACGGCGCCCCCGACTGACCAAGGGTCGGCGATCACCTTCGGGTTCGGGGTGTCGCCGCTTCGGCCGCAGCTTCCCGCCCCGCTGGCGGCGGTGCCGGGCGGGCCGGTGAGCGAGAGCGGTCGGCCTGTCGACTTCGACAGTCACGGCAACGTGCTGAGTTTTGATTTCACCCTGCGATGGCCGGGGGCCGAGACGGCGACCGCCCTGGAGCCGTACCTGGCCGTGGGCCCCGCGCTCTTCGTCGTCGAGCCGGATTATCCCGGGCGTTTGCTGGGGACCCGCGTCGATCCTACGTTTCGGCTCGGCGCCAGGGCCGGCGCCGGCCTGAACTGGCGACTCACCAGGGACGTGACCCTATTCGGCGCCTACGAGGTCACGAGGGGTGGGGACGCCGCCCTCGGCGCGAAACCCGCCGGTGACGCCGCGGTGGGCGGGTACGACTTCACCTACGGCCTGCGCTTCCGCTACTAGCCTTCGCGATCGATCTCGTACTCCTTCAGCTTGCGCCAGAGCGTGGTGCGGCCAATTCCCAGCGCCTCGGCGGCAGCCGAGTGATTGCGGCCGAACCGCTCCAGCGTCTGGAGGATCAGGTCGCGCTCGGTTTCGGCCAGCGTGGCCTGCCGGGGGAGCACCGGGGACGAGCCGAGGTTCAGTCCGGCCGCCACGTGCGGCGGCAGGTCCTCGGGGGTGACGCTGGTGCCGCGGGCCAGGATGACCGCGCGCTCCATCGCGTTCTCCAGTTCCCGCACGTTCCCCGGCCACGGGTAGCGCAGGAGCCGCTCGACCGTCTCGGGCGCCAGCCGGAGCTCGCGGCCCAGGCGGGCGGCCGAGCGCCCGGCGAAGTGCTCGGCCAGCGCGGGAAGGTCCTCGCGACGCTCGCGCAGTGGCGGTAACACGACCTCGATCACGTTGAGTCGGTAGAAGAGGTCCTCGCGGAACCGGCCATCACCGATCATCGCGGCCAGATCCCGATTGGTGGCGGCGATCACGCGCGCGTCGATCGTGGTGGGCTGGGTGGCGCCGAGTCGACGGATCTCCCGGCTCTGCAGGGTGCGCAGCAGCTTCACCTGGAGCGTCGCCGGCATTTCGGCGACCTCGTCCAGGAACAGCGTGCCACCGTGCGCCTCCTCGAACAGACCGCGCTTGCTGGCCACGGCTCCGGTGAACGCTCCGCGCATGAAGCCGAACAGCTCGGACTCGAGCAGCGTCTCCGGTACGGCGCCGCAGTTCACGGCCACGAACGGACGCTCGGCGCGGGGGCTTGCGTGGTGGACGGCCTTGGCGATGACCTCCTTGCCGGTCCCGGACTCCCCGCGGATCAGCAGGGTGGCGTCGGTCGGCGCCACGCGCGCGACCAGGTCCAGCACATCGTGCATGGCCGGCGACCGGGCAATCAGGCCGGGCAGGCCGTAGCGCTCGCGAAGCTGCTCGCGCAGGTTCTCGTTCTCGCGGCGCAGCGCCCGCTCGTTCAGCGCCTTGTCGATCCGGTGGTACAGCTCGTCGGGATCGTCGCCCTTCTCGAAGTAGTCCAGCGCGCCCAGGCGCATCGCCTCCTTCGCGGAGCGCCACCCAGCGTAGGCGGTCAACAGGATCACCTCGGTTCCTGGCGCCTGAGCCTTGACCGCGCGCAGGACGTCGAGCCCGTCGCCGTCGGGCATCTTCAGATCGGTCACCACGAGATCGAAGACGTCCTCGCCGAGCCGTTTCGTGGTGGCCGCGAGGCCGTCGGCCTCGAGCACGTGGTGGCCGCGCTTGCGCAGGAGCAAGGCCAGGGTGCCGCGCGCCAAGGGCTCGTCGTCCACGATGAGCAGGCGCGCCATCTCAGCTCTGTTCCAGAGGGAACAGCAGCGTCACCCGCGTCCCCCGGTTGGGCTCGGACTCGATCTGGATGCGGCCACCGTGCGCGGCCACGATGCGCTCGGCGATGGTCAGGCCCAGGCCGGTGCCGTTGGGCTTGCCCGAGTAGAACGGCTCGAAGACGCGCGCGCGCCGCTCGGGCGCGATGCCGGGGCCGCTGTCGGTCACGGTGACCGCGACCGCGCCGTTCTGGCGGGTGGCCTCCATCGCGAGCCGTCCGCGCCCGTTCATCGCCTCGACGCCGTTGAGGGCGACGTTCCAGACCACCTGGATGACCTGGTCGCGGTCGAACGCGAAGCGCGGCAGCGTGGGATCGACCCCGACCTTCACGTCCACGCGGGCCGCCCGTCGCCGATCGTCGCGAATCAATCCGCTGACGTGCTCCAGCACGTCGCGGATGTCCCCGGGCGCCACTTGGGCGGCCTGGGGTCGGGCGAACTTCAGGAAGTCGGAGAGGATGCGATTGAGCCGACGCGCCTCGACGCGCATCGCCGCCAGGGTTCCTGCGCGCTCTTCGG
>JBKOZA010000125.1:0-2922 GCA_046725675.1 Candidatus Methylomirabilota bacterium | reverse complement strand
GCGCCGCTCTCCGCGCGCGCGGAGCCGCAGCACTGGCGCCGGGCGCCGTGGGCCTGGCTGCGCTCGTCGCGATCGCCGGCGCCCTCCTGGCCGCCGCGCCCACCCTGGATCACCTCTGGCTCGACGCGCTCGAGCTGGCGGTGCCAGCGGTGCAGGAGGCGTTCTTGACACCGGCCGAGCGGGACGCGCGACGCGACGCCCGCGCAGCCCTGGAGCGCGCCGCACGGGACCTGACTCAGGTCCGGACGATTCAGCAGGACGCCCAGTGGAGCGCGCGCCCGTCCGACCCCGAGGTGGGAGAGCGACTGCGGCAATACCTGGCGGGACGGGGCGAGCTCGCCGCGGGCGACCGGCTGGTGCTAGCGACCCTGCGGGCCCGGGCCCGCGAGCGGCAACGCTTCTGGCTCGGGTTGCCGCTGGCGGCGCTCGGCACCGTCGCCGCGGCAGTCGTCAGCCGCCGCTACGTCTTCGCCTCGTAGGTGTAGAAGCCGCGGCCGGTCTTGCGACCGAGCTGGCCCGCCATGACCATCCGCTTGAGCAGCGGCGGCGGAGCGTAGCGGGCCTCGCGGAACTCCTCGAACATCACCTCGGCGACGTACATCGCCGTGTCCAGGCCGACGAGGTCGAGCAGCGTGAAGGGACCCATCGGATAGCCACAGCCGAGCTTCATGGCGGCGTCGATGTCCTCCAGCGACGCCAGCCCACCTTCGTAGACACGGATGGCGTCGAGCAGGTAGGGCACGAGCAGGCGGTTGACGATGAATGCGGTGGCGTCCTTGGCCTGCACCGGGACCTTGCCGACCGAGCGGACGAACTCCATGGCCGCCGTCACCGCCGCCTCGTCGGTGAGGATCGTGCGCACGACCTCCACCAGCTTCATGAGCGGCACCGGGTTGAAGAAGTGCATGCCCACCACCTGCCCCGGTCGCTTCGTCGCCGCCGCCAGCGCGGTCACGTTGCAGGACGACGTGTTGGTGGCGAGCAGCGCGTGCGGCGGGCAGATTCCGTCGAGCCGGGCGAAGGTCTCGTTCTTCAGCGTCTGGTTCTCGGTCATCGCCTCGATCACCAGGTCGCACGCCTTGAGGTCGTCCAGGCGCGAGGTGCCGGCAATGCGGCCGAGCGTCTCGTCCTTGGCCTTCGCCTCGAGCTTGCCCCGCGCCGCGAGACCCTCGAGCGTGTCGCGCAGACGGCTCAGCCCCCGCCGGACCAGCTCGTCACCGGCTTCGACGAACAGCACCGAGTAGCCGGACTGCGCGGCTACCTGCACGATGCCCGAGCCCATGAGCCCACAGCCGATCACTCCGACGTTCTTGATGGCCATGGGGGTGGCGGGAGCGGGGTCAGCGGCGGCGGCCGGGGCGAGGCGGGGGCTCGAAGGACTCGCTGCCGGGCGGGCAGTCGTGCCGGATGATGACCGTGGTATTGCCGTACTTCACGCTGCCGTCCGGCTGAATCACCGGCTCGGTCTTCGGCCTGGCCGGCGGACCGTCCTGCTTGAGCGATTCGTCGAAGGCGCGCTCGCGCGACTGGGTGGCCGGCCGGGTCATCTCGAGGATGATGGAGCCGCTGATCGGTGTCTTCGCCTCGTCGTGCGCGGCCGCCACGACCGGCACGGCGATCAGCCCCGCGAGCGCCACGAGCGTCGGTGTCCGCATGCTAAGCCCCCACTGCCTTCTAGTCGTACACGATCAGCGAGTGCACCGGGTAGGACTTGAGTTTCTCACGACCGCGCAAGAAGGCCAGCTCGATCATGAAGGCGACGCCGACCACCTGGCCGCCGAGCTGCCCGATCAGGCGCAGCGTGGCGGCCATGGTGCCGCCGGTGGCGAGCAGGTCGTCGACCGCCAGCACGCGCTGGCCGGGCTCGATGGCGTCCTCGTGCATGGCGAGCGTGTCGCGCCCGTACTCCAGCTCGTACTCGACCTCGATGGTGGGCCCCGGAAGCTTGCCGATCTTGCGGACGGGCACGAACCCGGCCCGGAGCTGGTGCGCGACGGCGCCGCCGAAGATGAACCCGCGCGACTCGACGCCGACCACCACGTCCACGTGCTCGGCCAGGTAGCGGCTGGCCAGCGAGTCGACGGCGAACCGCCAGGCCGGCCCGTCTTTCAGCAGGGTCGTGATGTCCTTGAAGAGGATGCCCTCGGTCGGAAAGTCCTTGATGTCGCGGATCTTCGCGCGCAGGTCGGCGACGTCCATGGGCCGCATACTAGTTGATCCCCGGCGCGCCGCGCAACCGCGGCCTGGCGCTCAGGCCCCGTCGAGCTCCGCGAGGGCGTCGGGCAGCGTCGCCAGGCTCGGAACGACGGCGTCGGGCCGTCGGGCGCCGAGCGCCCGGAGGGAGGCGCTGGTGACCTGGATGACGCGCAAGCCGGCGTCCCGCGCTCCCATCACGTCCAGGACCGGGTCGTCGCCGACGTGAACGGCGTCGATCGACTCGACCTGCAGCGCGCGCAGGGTCAGGGCGAAGATCTCGGGGTCGGGCTTGCGGACACCGACCTCGTCCGAGAAGGTCGTGTGCGCGAAGCAATCGAGCAGACCGAAGCGGTCGAGGACCTTGCGCAGCGTGGCGCCGGGCGTCCGCATCGTGTTCGAGACGACGGCGAGCCGCACTCCCCGCGCGCGCAGATGCTCGAGCGCCGGCCGGGCGCCGGTGTCCACCGCCGGCGGCACGATCAGGGCGGGCGCGGCGTAGGCGTCGAGCAGGGCGCTCATCGCCGCCGACGGCACCCGGGCCGGCAGGCTGTCATCGAGGGCACGCAGGATGGCGCGCACGTGCTCGATGGCCGGCACGTCGGCGTTCCGCGACCACACCCGCCCCAGGAACGCGCTCGACGCCTCGTACGCGCGATCGAGCGCGGTCGAGGTCGCCTTCACACCGATGCCAGCCAGGATCTTCTCGAAGTCGGTGACCCGACGGCG
>JBKOZA010000124.1:0-3339 GCA_046725675.1 Candidatus Methylomirabilota bacterium | reverse complement strand
CGGGCCGCCGTCAAGCTCATGCTGGCCCGTCAGTATGGGAGGATCGTCAACATCGCCTCCATCGCCGGCAAGGAGGGGAACCCGACGCTGGTGCCCTATTCGAGCGCGAAGGCCGGGGTCATCGGGCTCACCAAGGCGCTGGCCAAGGAAGTCGCCACCAAGGGCATTCTGGTGCATGCCGTGGCGCCCGCCGTCATCGGCACCGAGCTACTCTCGCAGATGACGACGGCGACGGTCGACATGCTGGTCGCCAAGATCCCGATGGGTCGCGTCGGCACGCCTGGCGAGGTGGCGGCGCTGGTGGCCTGGCTGGCCTCCGACGAATGCACGTTCACCACCGGGGCCGTGCACGACCTGTCCGGAGGCCGCGCAACCTATTGAGCCCTGGAGGCTAGATCGGTCGGCGGCCCTGGATCACCTGCAGCAGCACCACCACCAGCGCGATGACCAGCAAGATGTGGATGAAGCCGCCGAGCGTGTACGAGCTCACCATGCCCAGCGCCCACATGATCAGCAGGATCACGAAGATCGTCCACAACATCGTGACCTCCCTCGACGGGCTCCAACGGGCCCGCATCGTCGACGTTCGAGTGCCCCACCGAGCCGGACACTCCGCCTGATGGGGAATGCGGATTCCGTGCCAGGCAGATCGCCCGGGACGCCGTCAACGGCGCGCGGTCAGCGCGTAGTGGAGGATCGCGACCTTCGAGTACGATTCGGTGATCTCGTCGGCCAGGGCCATCCGCAGCGCCTCGCCGAACGGTACCAGCGTGCGCTCGAAGAACTCGTCGTCGTCGGCCGGGAGCGGGTCGGCCGAGAGCTCGCGCGCGACGTAGCAGTAGGCGGTCTCGTCGAGGTACGCGTTGGCCGGATGGAAGCGAGTGAGGAACTCGATTCGCCCGGCACGATAGCCGCCTTCCTCGCGCAGCTCGCGCTGGGCGGCGCCGGCGGGGTCCTCGCCGGGCAGCGCGCCGCCCCCCGGCAGCTCCCACGACGCTCCGCGCGGCAGGTGACGGTACTGGCGCACCAGCACCACGCGCTGATCGTCGACGAAGGCGAGGACGGCGACCCCGACGCCCGCCTCGAGGACCGCGTACACGTGCTCGGAGCCGTCGGGCAGCCGCCACGTGTCCTCGCGCAGCGCGAGCTTGCCGCGCGTGTAGCGGACGGCGGATGTGAGCGGGGTCCACGAGGCCATCGGGGCCGTATGGTATCGTAGAGTCCCATGTCGAAGGAGCGACACGTCGACGTGCTCATGAAGAAGCTGGTGCAGACGATCGAGGCGTCGCTGGCCGCGACCGAGGCCGCCCGCGACGCGGTGCAGGAGATTCTCAAGCGGGGCGCCGACACCGGTATCTTCTTCGCCGGGGCCAAGAGTCGCGGCGCCTTCACCGCGGAGCTGACCGCGCAGGACAAGGAGTTCCTCCGGGCGGTGTCGATCAAGCCGGAGCGGTGAGCGCGTGCGCGTCGCGCTCGTGGCGCTGTCGATCGCGCTGGTGATCGTGGCGCTGCTGCCCTTGCTCCGTCCGCGTCGCATGTCGAGTTCGCGTCCTCCGGGCACACGGGACCAGCTGGTGAAGGACCCGGTCTGCGGCACCTACATCGTGCGCTCCCGCGCGGTGAGCCGCGCGGGGGCCGAGGGCTCCCGGTACTTCTGCAGTCCCGAGTGCGCCAGCCGCTTCGGCGGCTGAGCCTCCCGCCTCGTGCACTCACCCGATCCCTGGCGTGCGCTCGACGCCCAGCCCGACGTCGCCACGCTCATCGCTGGCCTGGAGGCCCGCGGCGGCACGCCCGCCCAGCGCCGCCTGCGCCGGCGCTTCCTGCGCTTCGTCCCCGTCCGCTCGGGAGCCCGGGTGCTGGAGGTGGGCTGCGGCTCCGGGGTCGTCGTGCGGGATCTGGCGGCGCTGGTCGGCCGCCGCGGCCAGGTAATCGGCGTCGACGCCAGCCGCGCGGTGCTCGCCGCTGCTCGGCGCCTGTGTCGGCCGATCGCTGGCGGCGGCCGCATCGTGCTGCGCGCGGGCGACGGCAGCCGACTGCCGTTCGCCGCCGATCGCTTCGACGTGACGCTGGCTATCACCGTGATCCTCCACGTCGCCGAGCCGGCCACCGTCGTCCGCGAGATGGCCCGCGTGACGCGGCCGGGCGGGCGGGTCGGACTTCAGGATCAGGATTTCGGGATGGTGGCGGTCACCCATCCTGACCCGGCACTCACCGATCGCGTCCTCGACGGTGTGGTCCGGCACATCTACGAGGAGCCCTACAGCGGCCGGCGGCTCCCGGGATTGCTCCGGGCGGCCGGCCTCGCCGACGTCCGCCTGCTGACCGACATCTTCCAGGACACGACGCTGGAGCCGTGGACGAAGACGTTCCTCGAGCGGCGCGCGGAGTACGCCGTGAAGCTCGGGCTGCTGGACGCCGCCAGCGCCCAGGGCTGGCTCGACGGCTTCACGGCGGTGGTCGCCGCCGGCGCCTTCGTGTTCACGATGAATTACTACGGCGCGGTCGGCGTGAAGCCACGATGAACGCGGGCCGCCTCCTCGCCGTCGCCTTCGTCGTGCTGACGACGTCGCTCGCGCTCGCGGCCGACCCTCCCGCGTTCGACGGCGCCGCGGCGCTCAGGCACGTGGAGCGGCTGGTGGGGATTGGCCCACGGGTGGCCGGGACGTCGGGGGGCGCGCGAGCCCGCGAGTACATCGTCGCCGAGCTGAAGAAGATCGCGGGCGCGCAGGTACAGGTCAAGCCGTTCGACGCCGACACGCCCCACGGGCGGCAGAGCATGGCCAACGTACTCGCCGTGCTGCCGGGCAAGCGTCCGGACGTCGTCATGCTGGCCGGGCACTACGACACGAAGCTCTTCAAGCAGTTCCGCTTCGTCGGCGCCAACGACGGGGGCTCCAGCGCCGGGCTGCTCCTGGAGCTGGCCCGGCGGCTGGCCACCCGCCCCCGCGACTACACCTACTGGCTGGTGTGGTTCGACGGCGAGGAGGCGCGCGAGCAGTGGACCGACCGCGACAGTCTCTACGGGTCGCGTCGGCTGGCGACCGAGCTGGCGCGTGACAAGCGGCTGCCGCGGGCCATGATCCTGGTCGACATGATCGGCGACCGCGACCTGGCCATCCGCCGCGAGGCGCACTCGGCGGCGTGGCTCACGGACATCATCTGGGAGGCGGCCGCCCGGCTCGGGTATTCCCGCCACTTCCTGCGCGAGACGATCCCCGTCGAGGACGACCACGTGCCGTTCCTGCGGCAGGGCGTGCCGGCGACCTTGCTCATCGATTTCGACTTTCCGCCCTGGCACACCCCCGACGACACGCTCGACAAGATCTCGGCCGACAGTCT